>CAISDD010000362.1 GCA_903883985.1 uncultured Pseudomonadota bacterium
ACCCCAGGGTATCTGGGCAAGCAAGGCTGCCAGTTCGCCATCCACACCTGTCCAGGGCGTATCGGGCAATTTGGCAACGGCCTGTTGCCAAATTGCGGGCGCGCAGTAGAAGCGGAAGAAGGCGCGGCAATAACGCAGGTTCTTGGATGAAAAACCGCCGATGTCAGGAAAGGTTTGCCGCAGGTCTTTACTGAATGCGTCAATGAATCCACTGCCCCATCGCGCATGAGATTCCCGATCCACAATTTGCGCACCGATCTCGTAGTAGAGGGCAATCAGCTCGCTATTGGCAGCCAGCGCAATGCGCAGGCGCGCCGAGACGATGCGCTGTTTGATGCTGCCGAGCCAGTCCAGATATTCGGCCAGAACACCGGGCTGCGACGTCAGCGGGTTGGGCGACGTTGGCTTGGTCATGCCTTGCTCCCACTGCATGGATGGCGGAAGGCGACGAAGTTCTTGAACTGGACAAGTCGCCACGGTGGGCCAGATCCACGCTGGCGGCGAGGATTTCCGGCAGGCCCCTTCCCGGCTGGAGAACACCCGCTGGCCATGGCCCAGATAGTCATGGATTTCCATGAAACGCAGGGCGGCGAAGCGGTTGAACCAGGTATAGGCGATGGCCTCCAGGGTCTGGCCGAAGCCGTCGCGCGCCATGCGCTGAACCAGCTTGTCGCGCTGCCCTTCCACCTTGGCCGCCCAGGCCTGGCCGGCGATGAGGGTCACGTCGCCCTGGCGGACAGCAGGCGCGATTTCCAGCTTGCCGCCGGGCTCAGCGAGCCCCAGCAAATGGGCACGGGCGGTGACGGCGGCGATGAAGTCGCGGCGGGCCTGGGGGGGCATAGGTCTTGAGTTTGGCCTTGTTCATGGGGAAACCCAGTTTTCGATTTGCAGGCCTTCGACGCGGATGAATTCCCGCTCGTTGTTGGTAACCAGTATCCAGCCCTCGGCCCGGGCATGGGCGGCGATCCAGAGGTCGTTGTTGCCTATGGGCTGGCCGGACTTTTGCAAAGCGGCCCGGATCTGGCCGTAGTGTTCCACCGCCGCCTCGGGCAGGCTCACGGTGCGTATGGCCGCTTCCAACTGTTTGAGCGTAGCCAGGGCTTTTTCCCTGGCCGCGCTTTTTTCCGCACCGAAGCGCAGTTCCCCCTGCGTGATGATCGACATGGCCAATTCATCGGCGGTGTGCCGGGCGAAGCGTTCGCGCACCGCCGGTGGATGGTGCTTGGCAATGTAGATGCAGATATTGGTGTCGAGGAGATAGCGAACGGACATCAGAAGGACTCGCGCTCCTGGGGAAGGGAATCCTCACGTCCTTCGGCCATGAAGTCTTCCGGCAGCGCGGCCAGGGCATCGAACACCGCCGTGGCACTGGCCGGCCGCTCCCGCAGCACCACTTCGTCGCCCCGGCGGAAGATTTCGACCTGATCCACGTTGAAGCGGAATTCCTTGGGCAAGCGCACGGCCTGGCTATTGCCTGACTGAAAAATGCGGGCGATGGTCATCTGGTAACTCCGGGGGGGGGGTAATAGCCTGAAGTATATACTTGCCGTCAATACATCTCAGGGAATTCAATGGGGGCAGGCCCTGTCCGGGCAGAAGACCGGCCTCCACCGCCCGGCCCAAGGCCCTATCCACGGCGGGCAGACCAGCAGCCAGATCCTTGCGGCGTAAGACCTGGCCGACGCGTAGCCCCAGTCCCTTGGTCGAACGGGCGGAAGCAGGTGTCCTGTCGCTGCGCATTGTTATGATCCTCACTGACGTTTCATGCGGTATGCCACAGCTTTATGATTGATTTCACTGGATTCTCGCCCGGCTGCCAGCGTGGATGGCTCGCATAAGTTCGGCCTTCAGCCGGGCTAGGTAGGCGTCCACCTCGGCCTCGGTTTCCAGGTAGGACTTGGTGCACAAATCCGCAGCGCGAATGACCTTGGCCGGCTTGGGCGTTTTGCGCTGCGTTTGCGCGGCCCCGCCAGTATGGGTGACGGTGGCGGTACTGCCTGGGGACTGGATGACAGTCGGCGCAGGCCGGGTGGTCACCGCAATGGCGTCCATAGCGCTGTCCAACAGGTTGCCCGCCTGCTCCTTCAGGTAGCGGAGCTTGGGAATGCTGGCCAGCGTCGCCACCGTGGCTTTGAGCTGCTGCAGGGAATGGAGCGCCTTGTTGCGCAGCTCGTCCTTCGCTCTCGCCTCATCCAGGGCCATTCCGACTTCCTTCAGTTTCTGGTCGATGGACAGTAGCGCCCCTTCCCGCTCGGCGCCGGCAATGCGGTCGTTGACCGCCTGCACCGAGGTCACCAGGGCGGCAATGCGGCTCACCTGGCCGTAGGGGGTCGGATTGTCGCGGATGGCCTCCAGGTCCCGCAGGGCTGCGCCTGCCTGGGCATCCTTTTGCATATCTTCCCTGTTGTCGGCAAAGGCCCCCAGTGCCTCCAGCATGCGGCACCAGGCGTCGATCTGGGTCTTGTAGAAGCTGGAAATGTCGTGAATATCGTCGGCGCTGTCCTGCCAATCGCTCTTGTCCTGCAGCAGGGCCTCGATGAATTCGTAGGCATCGCGGATGGCGAGCTGCCGGGCGATGCGCGTCAGGGCCTGCCCGATGGCCTCCTTGCCGGGATGATGTTTGGCGGCGGCCCCGTGGCTATAGCCCTTCAGGTCGTTCTGCCAGTTGCTCAAGTTGGCACGGAAGTCTTTCACCAGGCCGTCCTCGTCGTCGCTGGCCAGGGAGGCAAAGAGGGCGCGGTGCAAACTGCGCGCCTGGCCCAGGGACACCGGGTCCGCATTCTTCCTTTTGAGAATGGCGACCTGCTTGAAGCGCACCGACTTGGTAAGGGGGTCCACGGCGCCCTTGGGCTCCAGGTCGGAACCTTCGAGGCGCAGCTTGAGTTCGCCGGCCATGAACAATCGGGCCACCAGCAGCACGATTTCCCACTCCGGCTTCCAGCCCCAAGGAATGCCCGAGAAGCGGTCCACCACGTCGGAGAGCAGCACCTGGCTGTGGGACGCCTTCAAATGCAGGTACTCCCGCATCTCCTTGAGAGCCAGGATATTGCCTTCCTCTCCGCCCAGCTTCAGGGCATGCTGGCCAATACTGTCCGCCGACAGCACGGCCTTGATTTCAGCGATGGGGTCGGGCTGGCGGACCTTCAGGTAGGCGAGCTTGTTGTAGGTGTTACTGATGAGGTAATTGACCAGCTCATCCACCAGCGTGGCGGGCGTCGCCGCCGTGAACTGCAACTTCTGGCCCTTGGCATAGACCTCCCCCGTCACCAGCAGGGTGGATAACTGCTCCCGCAGGCGGCTCCAGCGTTCGCGGTTTTCGTCCTTGCGGTTGATGAGGATGTTCTTCACCGAGGCGGTGGCATTGCCGGCCTTGGGGCTGTCGATGTACTTCTCGATTTGCTTGTAGAGGGTCAGCTCCAGGTCAAAACGCTCTCCCTCGGCCAGGCGGATGAGGGCACGGCCATTGCCGTCGCTGCTGCGCAGGATGCACTTGGCGTCCGTGGCCCCATCGTACTCGTCGCCCAGGGGCGAGAGGATTTCCAGGGTCAGTTCATGGCTGGCGTTCTTCCAGGGCATGCCGTCGAGCAGGCGGTTAAGCTCGTAATCCGCCTTGGTGTCCCGGTGCCGCACTTTGGTGAGACCGCCCAGCAGGTCGTCGAAGAGCATTTCGCACAGCAGGCGGGACTTTTCCGGGGCGGAGATATCCACGTTGGCGATTTCCCGCGCCACGTCCCGTTCCTCATTGGTGAGGAAAAACCACAGGTCGCCGTTGCGGCTCACCAGGCGCTGCTGCTCCAACCGGGCCAGGCTCTCCTGGATGTGCCGCTTCAGGGCCAGCTTGTCGGTGATAAGGTCCGCATGCGAAAACAAGGACAAGGATCGAATGCAGCAAGGCGCACTTCAGGACCCTGTCAGAAGTTGCCGAAGGACCCATTGCCGTTCCTAAAACCATAGACAAATATTACACAGGCAAAACTCACTGTGGAATGTCATCATCTATGACGTTTCCCGAACAGTTCTGGAAACGATTCGCGTACCGGG
>CAISDD010000363.1 GCA_903883985.1 uncultured Pseudomonadota bacterium
GCAAGAGTCAAAGACGCAGGCAAGGATGCCTGCGCTACAGGGTTGGACAGCGAGTTGTTGACCGGCATCCTGAACACGCAAGAGTCAAAGACGCAGGCAAGGATGCCTGCGCTACAGGTAAGGCCTCGCCAGTGCTTCTTCAACCTGCCCTCCTGCATAGGACGAGGGGAGCTTCGAGAGTCACTTGCGACCTTCACTAACCCAGCAGACCCACCAGCCGCCTGGGCACGAAGGTGGCAGCCATGCGCTCCGTATCGCAGGCCGGCAGGAAAGGCACGGACGCGAGCAGGGGTGCTGGAATGCGACTAGCCAGCGCGTCCAGGTTTTCCTCATAGGCGTGCATCTCCGGATCGATTCGATTGGCCACCCAGCCGGCCAGCTTCAAGCCGCGCACGGCGATGACCTCGGTCGTCAACAGGGCATGGCTTAGGCAGCCCAGGCGCATCCCCACCACCAGAATCAAGGGCAGAGCCAGCGCCACGGCCAGATCGGCGGCATCCTGGCGCGCCGACAGAGGCACCAACAAGCCACCCACGCCTTCCACCACCACCACGTCCGCGTCCGCCATCAGGGACTCGCAAGCCGCGCGGATGCGGGGAATCTCGATGCGCACCCCCTTGTGCATGGCGGCGAGATGGGGCGCGATCGCCTCCCGGAAGAGGTAAGGGTTGATCGATGCGGCGGGAGCTCGCACCGTACTGGCGGCCGTGAGCAGCGCAACATCCTCATTCACCCAAACGCCGTCTTGCAACACGGCCCCCGCAGCCACCGGCTTCATGCCGATGACTCGTAGCCCCAGCGCGGCATAGGCACGCAGCAGCCCCGCAGCCACCCAGGTCTTGCCGACATGGGTGTCGGTGCCAACGATGAAGAAACCGTTCACGGCGGAGAGCGAGCGGAGAGCGGCATTTCCCCTCCCTGCTTACGAAACTGGATCACCTGGCGGCCATCTTCGCGTCGCTCACTGGCCCAGGCGTGGCCGTAGACCACCTCATAGGTAGCGGGCAGGCGCCCATCCTGGCGGAAGCGTTCATAGTTCTGCCGCAACCGACTCCAGGCCACTCGGCCCATGAGGCCGCTGCGCGCGCCCTGCTTGACGGTGTGTGCACCGATGGCCTTGAGGTCGCGCAGCAGTCCGGAGAGCTCGTCGTAGGTCAGCGTGATGTGTTCCATTTCCATCACCGGCTGGCCGAAACCGGCATGCACCAGGGCATCCCCCACATCGTGCATGTCGATGAAGCGGTTGACATGGTGGTAGTCGTCGATCCCGAGGGACGCGGCCCGCAACTCCTTAAGAGTATCCGGTCCGAAGCTCGCAAACAGGAACAGTCCGCCCGGCTTCAACACCCGATGCACCCCGCGGAAGGTCGCCTCCAGATCGTCCACCCACTGTAGCGCGAGGCTGGACCAGGCCAGATCGACGCAGTTGCTCTTCAGCGGCAAATGCTCCATATCGGCGCAAATTGGCGTGTAGGGACTGGACTGAGGGTTGAGGCGGGTAAGCCACTTGCGCCAGCCATGCGCCTGGCCGTGGCGGTCGCTGGCGAGGCGCAGCATGGCGTGGGCGATGTCCAGGCCCAGGATGGAGGCCTTGGGGAACCTCGCCTTCAGCAGATCATAAGCGAAGCCGGTGCCGCAGCCGGCATCCAGGATCAGCCCCGGGTCGACTTTCACGCCGTCGAGATGCTCATCCAGTCGTCGCACGACCTCCTTCTGCAGGAAGGCGGCCTCCTCATAAGTCGCTGCAGCACGCTCGAAGGAGCGGCGGATGGCTCGTTTCAAGAGATCATCCATGCAGAAAATCCTTGAGGATGGCGACGCACCAGTCCGGATGCGATAAAAAAGGGGCGTGCGCCGCGCGCTCATGCAATGCCAGGCGCGCGTTCGGCAGATGCAAGGCGAGCCATTTTCCCGCTTCTGGCGGACAAAGCAGATCGCGTGCGCCGTGCACCACCAGGGTCGGGCACCCTACCCGTCCGGCCTGATCGCGCAAATCGACCGTGCGCAGCAATTCCAGGCCGGCGGCCAGGTCCGCCGGTTTCGGCTGCGACTGCGTGCGCAATTGTTCCCGCAACTGGCCCTGCACCGCGCGCGCGGCATCACCGCCGCGCGCCTGCAAGGAAAGAAAACGCAGCAAGGTGGCGCGGAAGTCCTCGGCCAGGGAATGCGCAAATTCGTCCAGCAGCGCCGGCGCCATGGCGTGAGGCCAATCGGGCCGGGCGGCAAACGCGGGGGACGTGCTCACCAGCACCAGGCGCGCCACCTTGTGCGGATGCCGCGCCGCCAACGCCTGTGCCACCATGCCACCCAGCGACCAGCCGATGAGGGCGGTCGGTCGCGTAATGCTCGCGGCCACGGCATCGGCTAAGGCTTCCACTCGATATGGCGTGATCGAGGGGGAATCGCCATAGCCGGGTAGATCGATGGCCTGGCGGAAAACCTCGGGCGAGAACCGCGCCATGGTTGCCGCCCAGACCGCACTGGTGAGTCCCCAGCCATGCAGAAACACCAGGGGCAGGCAAGGGGCAAGCATCATGAGGCGGCCAACGCCCGTAATGAGGCCAGGAGAGTCTCCACATCCTCGAACGAGTGCGATGCGGACAAGGAGATGCGCAGGCGCGCCGTACCCGCCGGCACGGTGGGCGGGCGGATGGCGGGAATCAGGATGCCGCGCTGCCGCAGACCTTCGGCCAGCGCCAGGGCGGCCTGAGCATCACCCACCAGCAGGGGCTGGATCGGCGTGGCGGAGTCGAATAACGCCCAGGGCAAATCCGCCATGCCGGCCCGCAGTCGGCCGACGAGATCAATCAGGTGGCGCCGCCGCCAGGGTTCGGCGGCCTGCAACTTGAGACTGGCCCTCACCGCAGCCGCCAGCAGAGGTGGCTGCGCGGTGGTGTAGACATAGGTTCGCGCCTTGTTCACCAGCCATTCAATCAATTCGCCGCTGCCGGCCACGAAAGCGCCGGATACTCCGACGGCCTTGCCCAGAGTGGCCATGTAGATCAAGCGAGGAGGAAGTGGCGAGGGGCTAGGGGCAAGGCTTTCCAGTACCCCGAAGCCGTGGGCGTCATCGAGATACAGCCAGGCGTCGTATCTTTCCGCCAACACCAGTAATTCAGCCACGCAAGCCTGGTCGCCATCCATGCTGAACACCGTGTCGGTCGCAATCAACTTGGTCCGCGCGGCGCTATTGGCGAGTTGCCGCTCCAGCGCGGCCAGATCCAGATGCGGGTAACGGCTGAGTTTCGCTCGCGACAGCAAGGCGGCATCGACCAGGGAAGCGTGGTTCAATCGATCCTCGAACACCTCGCCATGGCGATCCAGCAGCGCCTGGACCACGCCCAGATTCGCCATGTAGCCGCTGGAAAACAAGAGTGCCGCAGGCAGGCCGACCAACCCGGCGAGTTCGGATTCCAGTTCGTGATGCAGGCGGTGGTGGCCGGTGAGCAGATGCGCGGCCCCCGCGCCCACGCCGAATTCCGCCACGGCAGCCCGCGCCGCCATCGCGATGTCTGGATGCCCGGCCAGGCCCAGGTAATCGTTGCTGGAGAAGGACAGATATTCACGCCCATCCAGCGTCACGCGCACGCCTTGCACGCCATCGAGCACGCGGCGGCAGCGGCGCAGGCCAAGCCGATCGAGATCGGACAGGGCGGACTGGAGTCGATGGGGGAGCATGGACCTCACGCAGAGACCGGAGCATGGGTCAGACAGACGCGCCCCCCCGCCCCCATGAAGGCTCAGCCGGCGCAGCGCCGGCCCTGTACCGTCTCGCCATGGAGACCGAGCCTGGCGAACAGGGCGCTGTCGGCATCCGCTTCCGGGTTGCCGGTAGTGAGCAGATGATCGCCGTAGAACACCGAATTGGCACCGGCCAGGAAACACAAGGCCTGCACCGCCTCACCCAGTTCCGATCGCCCTGCGGAAAGTCGCACATGGGAGGACGGCATGGTAATGCGCGCCACGGCGATGCTGCGCACGAACTCGAACGGGTCGAGGTCTGCCTCCGGGCTAAACTTCTCAGCCAGCGGCGTGCCTGGCACCTTGACCAGCATGTTGATGGGCACCGACTCAGGCTGTGGCTGAAGATTGGCCAGTTCCATGATCAGGCCGGCGCGCACCCGGCGCGACTCGCCCATGCCGATGATGCCGCCGCAACACACGTGGATACCGGCCTCGCGCACCTGCGCCAAGGTATCCAGGCGGTCGCCATGGCTGTGGGTGGTGATGACCTGGCCGTAGAACTCGGACGCGGTATCGAGATTGTGGTTGTAGTAGTCGAGGCCTGCAGCCTTGAGGCGCTCCGCCTGCCCCGGCTGCAACATTCCCAGGGTGACGCAGGTTTCCAGTCCCAGCGATTTGACTTCGCGCACCATTTCGGTGACCGCACCCAGGTCTGTGTCCTTCGGCCCGCGCCAGGCAGCCCCCATGCAAAAACGGGTCGCACCCGCCTCTTTCGCGGCCTGTGCGGCCTCCACCACGGTCGCCAGATCGAGCAACTTCTCCCGTTCCAGGCCGGTATCGTGGTGCGCGGACTGCGAGCAATAGCCGCAGTCTTCGGAACAACCACCGGTCTTGATCGACAGCAGGGTAGACAGTTGCACCGAGTTGGGGTCGAAATGCGCCCGATGTACGCTCTGAGCCTGGAACATCAGGTCGTTGAAGGACAACGCGTAGAGCGCTTCCACCTCGGCCAGGGACCAAAACTTGGATTGGATGGGTAGGGATAGATCGGTCATTGCGAACTCTCGATGGTGATGTCTTTCCAGTCTTCGCGACCGGCTTTCCAGATGTCGTACAGGGCCCAGGGCACCAGGGAAAACAGCATGAGCGCATACACCCCAGGCCAGCCGGTAGGCAGATGCGCGAGGTCATTGGCCAACACGCACAGCGTCCCCACCACTGCGTAATAACGGTATCCTGCCCACTTGTGATAGTGGCGCACGGTCAGGTCGGGATGGTGGGCGATGGAGGCATAGACGAAGATGGAAAATGCCAGCCAGATCATGACCGGTGGCAAGGACATGGCCATGGGCAGAAAAGCCAGTTTCTTGTCGGCGATCATCAGCCCGAGGCTAAAAAGAGAAGCCGACAACAGCGTGGTGCCGACCGCCAGATAATTGAACAGGCGCGCACTGCGCAAACAGGAAGCCGCCGTCAGAATTTCAGTCTTGCTCTCGGACATTGAGCGGGGATAGTCGATGATGGTGGCACAGGATAGTGCGTGAAGGGAGGGCTCTTGTCAAATTCGCTGGGCTCGTTACTGAACAACTGCCTACATATCTTGCAAATGGGCGTGACCCAACCCTGCGTACTCTGTGGCGCGCGGGTGCAGGGCCGCCTCATTTGTTCAGCTTGTGACGCCGACCTGCCGAAGCTGCCAGCACAGCGCTGCCCGCTGTGCGCCCGTCCCGCTCCGGGAGGTCTGGTCTGTGGTGCCTGCCTGAAAAAACAGCCCGCATTCGAGCGCTGCGAGGCGGTCTACGTTTACGACTTCCCACTCGATGTGCTGATCCGGCAGTGCAAATACCACGGCGCCCAGGAATTGGCCGAACCGTTCGCCTGCGCCCTGGCACATCGCCTGGCAGAACTGCCGCGCCCCGACTTCATCGTGCCCATGCCCTTGCACCCGGCCCGGCTGCGCGAACGTGGTTTCAACCAGGCGCTGGAAATCGCGCATCGACTGGGTGCGCGCCTGGACCTGCCGGTACGCCACGCCTGCCAGCGGCTGCGCAACACGCCGCCGCAGGCCGGACTCGATCTCCAGGCAAGAAAACGCAACCTGCGCGGCGCCTTCACCTGCGACGAAAGCTCGGCGGGAGCGCGCATCGCCCTGCTCGACGATGTCATGACCAGCGGCAGTAGCCTGAACGAACTGGCGAGAGCCGCCCGCCGCGCCGGCGCCGTGGATATCAGCGCCTGGGTCGTGGCGCGGACACTGTAGCCACCGCACCGGCGATCACGCCGCCGCTCGCTCCCGCTCCCGCTCCCGTCCTCCGCTCTTCAGCGTGACGGCGTATTTCACCTCCACTTGACCCAGGGCTTCCAGAGCGCCAAACAGGCCGTTCGACAGGCGTAAACGCCAGGCCGAGCCAAGCATCAAGTCGCAACTGGCCTGCGCATTGGCGTAGACCAGGGTCACCGGGCAACCATTGGCCTCGCGATGGGCGGCCATGACCTCCATCAGGGCACGAACCTCGGCTTCCGGTTTTAATACCAGCCTCAAACCAGTGGCGTAGCGGGTGCGGGCGGCATCCAGACTCATGAGTTCGTCGGCGGTGACGCGCATCCCGCCCGAATATTCATCATGGCTGGCACGGCCGGTGACGATCAGGAGCTCGTCCTCCTTGATGAAGCTACGAGAGGCCTCGAAGGCCTCGTTGAACACCGACACTTCCACCTGCGCACCGCGGTCGTCCAGGGTGACGAAGCACATCTTGCCGCGCCGGGTCATCTGTGTGCGCATGCTGGAGACGATGCCGGCCAGGAGTTGCTGACCCGGCTGCGGCCTGACCTCTTTCAGGGGACGGGTGGCGATCCCTTTCAGGGAATCGCGGTCGGCATCGAAGGGATGGCCGCTGATGTAGAAGCCCAGCGCGGTCTTCTCCAGCGCCAGGCGTTCCTTCAGCGGCCATTGCGCCACCTCGATCAGGGGCGGCGGCGTGGAAGCCTCCTCATAGCCGAACAGGCTGTCCTGGGCCGCGTTGGCATGCTGGTTTTCCGCCCATTCCATGGCCAGACCCACGCTCATCAGGGCGGCGGCGCGGTTGGGATGGAGCGCGTCGAACGCCCCGGCACGCACCAGCGCTTCGATGGCGCGACGGTTCACCACGCGACGATCCACCCGGTTGCAAAAATCGAACAGGCTGGTGAACGGCCCGCCCAGCTTGCCTTTCTCGCGGGCGGCGACGAGGTTGTCGATGGCGCTCTCACCCGTCCCTTTCACCGCACCCAGGCCATAGCGGATGCAGCTCCGATCCACCGGGACGAAGCGGTAGGAGGAGAGATTCACGTCCGGCGGCAGGATGAGGATGCGGTTCTTCACCGCGTCGTCGTGGAAGATCTTCACCGTGTCGGTGTTGTCGAGGTCCGAGGACAGCGAAGCGGCCATGAAGGCGGCGGCATGGTGGGCTTTCAGCCAGGCGGTCTGGTAGGTGACCACCGCGTAGGCCGCCGTGTGCGACTTGTTGAAGCCATATTCCGCAAACTTCTCCATCAGATCGAACAGTTTCATCGCCAGGGCCGCATCGTAGCCTTTCCTGGTCGCGCCCTCGCTGAAGATGCTGCGGTGCAGGGCCATCTCCTCGACCTTCTTCTTGCCCATGGCCCGGCGCAAGAGGTCGGCGCCACCCAGGGTGTAGCCGCCGATGATCTGGGATATCTGCATCACCTGTTCCTGATAGACAATGACGCCATAAGTGGGCTCCAGGCAGGCTTTCAAGTCCGGGTGAAAATAGTCGATGGCCTGCTTGCCCTTCTTGCGCAGGATGAAATCGTCCACCATGCCAGAGCCCAGCGGCCCCGGACGGTAAAGCGCCAGCACCGCGATGATGTCCTCGAAGCGGTCCGGTTCCAACTTGGTCAGCAGCTTCTTCATGCCATCCGATTCCAACTGGAAGATGGCAGTGGTATTGGCGGTCTTCAGTATCTCGTACGCTTTCGGGTCGGTGAACGGCAGGGTCTCCAGGTTCAGGTTCCAGGCGGGATCGAGTCGTCGGATGTACTTCACCGCCAGGTCGATGATGGTCAGGTTGCGCAGCCCCAAGAAGTCGAACTTCACCAGGCCGACCTTCTCCACGTCGTCCTTGTCGAACTGCGACACCACCGATTCCGAGCCCTCGGCGTTGTATAGGGGGCAGAAGTCGGTGAGTTTGCCCGGCGCGATCAGCACCCCGCCGGCATGCATGCCGATGTTGCGGGTGAGGCCTTCGAGCTTCATCGCCAGTGCGAACAGCGCCTTCACATCCTCCTCGTTGTCCACCTTGGCCTTGAGCTCGGGCACCTGCTCCAGGGCCTCGGCCAGGGTCACGTTCTTGCCAGGCGCCGAAGGGATCATCTTCGAGAGCAGATCGCAGAAGGTGTACGAGAGATCCAGCACTCGGCCGACGTCGCGCACCACAGCACGCGCGGCCATGGTGCCGAAAGTGACGATCTGGGACACCGCATCGGCGCCGTATTTCCGGCGCACGTATTCGATCACGCGCCAGCGGTTGTCCTGGCAGAAGTCGATGTCGAAGTCGGGCATGGATACCCGCTCCGGGTTGAGAAAGCGCTCGAACAGGAGTGCATAGCGCAGCGGGTCGATATCGGTGATGCCGATGGAGAAGGCCACCAGGGAGCCCGCGCCGGAACCCCGGCCCGGCCCCACCGGCACGCCATTATTTTTGCCCCAGTTGATGAAATCCGCCACGATCAGGAAGTAGCCGGGGAAACCCATCTGGATGATGGTGTCGAGTTCCAGTTCCAGGCGCGCATCGTATTCCACCTGACGCGATGCGCGCACCGCCTCTTCCGGGAACAGGACTTCCATGCGCCGCGCCAGGCCATCTCGGGCGAATTGGCGCAGGTAGTCGTCCAGGGGCAGGCCGTCTGGCGTCGGAAAATCCGGCAGCTTGCTTTTGCCCAGTTCCAGTGTGAGGTTGCAGCGGCGCGCGATTTCCAGGGAGTTTTCCAGAGCCTCCGGCAGATCGGCGAACAGCGTCCCCATCTCGTCCTGAGTCTTGAAATAATCGTCATCCGTGAAGGTCTTAGGTCGGCGCTTGTCGGTCAGCGTAAAGCCCTCGGCGATGCACACCCGTGCCTCATGTGCGGTGTAATCGTCGCGTTGCAGGAATTGCACCGGATGCGTGGCCACCACAGGGAGACTCAGATCCTCCGCCAGGGTGACCGCGCGCGCCACGTGCAGATCGCATTCCGGGCGGCCATCGCGCTGCAACTCCAGGTAGTAACGGTTCGGGAAACGCCGCGCCCACTCGGCAGCCAGCGTGCGGGCGGAATCCAGGGAAGTGTTCACCAGAGCCTGACCGACATCCCCCAGATGCCCGCCGGACAGGGCGATCAACCCCTCGCCCCAAGCATCGAACCAGGACGGATCGACCAGGGCGCGACCACGATGCATGTTCTGGCGGTAGGCGCGCGAGAGCAGTTCGCACAGGTTGTGCCAGCCGGTTTTGTCCTGCACCAGCACCAGCAGGCGAGTAGGTTTGTCCACCGAGGCGGGGGGGGCCACCCAGAGGTCGCAGCCGGCGATCGGCTTCAGTCCCTTCTTGCGCGCCGCCGAATAGAATTTCACCAGGCCGAAGGTGTTGGCCAAATCGGTCAGGGCCAGCGCTGGCATGGCATCGTTCTTCGCCGCCAGAACCGCCTCGTCGATACGCAGGATGCTGTCCTGCACTGCGTATTCGCTGTGCAGACGGAGATGGACGAAGGACGCGGTCATGGGAGGGGAGGGCAGCGAAAACGCGGATTTTACCGCGCCTTCACCCTACCCGGCTTGAAGCCGGATCATTCGGGCACCGCCCCATGACGCTTGCTCCTCGCAGGGCCACGGCGCAGGGCCAGGCCCACCAGCCAAAGGCCTGCCAGCAGCATGGTCCAGGACTCGGGCTCGGGCACGGGAGCAGGCTGATTCGTCATGTTCCCCGCAGCATCCGCGTACAGAAGAGTATCGAAACTGACCGGGGAAAGGTGGCTGGAATCGACGCCGCCTTCCCTCACCATCCAGGATTTGTGTTGCTGATTGGGGTCGAAGAACTGCGACCCGGCCTCACCCGAAATGCCGTGGGACAAAGCGAATAAAAAAGAGCCAGGCCCGTTCGCCTCCAGGAATCCATCGGGGCCGCCGCCATCGCGTTCACCCGACCTCTTGCCGGTGACCGGATCGAACGAGTCCGGACCCGACTGGTCGGGAGCAGCCTGATCGACCGGACCCTTCACCTCGCCGAAAGCGGCATTGAAGAACACGTTGAACAAGGTATCGAGCGTATCGCCCAGGACGGTGCTGGCATAATTGAGCCCATCACCCGCCCCTTTTTGGGTATCGGTATCCTTCAATGGCTTCGGTTTGTAGCCCGTGTCGAAACACACCCCGCCCTTGATGGACAGGTTGGCAAGCGCGGCCCCCGCCGGCTGCGCAACGAGCAGCGCGATGAGTCCGAGCGTAGCCGCCACCCTGAAGCCTTTAGCAACCATGTCGCTGACTATACCTTGGGACCGCCGCACAGCGCATGTTCTACCCTCCGGAAAAACCTTTACTTCAATTTATAGCAAGAACCGCGCCACAATACAACTCTATGTTTACTAGTGATTTTTCTATCTGTAAGGCAACAGGAACCGAGAACATCGACAAGAAATTGACACTTGAGGCGAGTAATAGTCGGCGTCGGTTCGACTCGAAGCGGTGAGCTTCCCCCCGTTCGGGCGCCAGACTGGATAAACTCGGCGCCGAGGCTCCCCTCCCGATTCGCGGTCGCGCCGTCCGCGCACAAGCAGGTACAAGAAAAGCCAGTACCACCCACTCACCCGCCAAGCTGGCGATCAAACCCACTCCGCGCGGAAGGCGCCCATGAAAATCCCTAAAAGACTCGAACCCCTGCTGGAAGACGGCCTGATCGACGACGTGATCCGCCAACTCATGAGCGGCAAGGAGGCGATGGTGTTTGTTGTCCGCTGCGGCGACGAGGTGCGCTGCGCCAAGGTTTACAAGGAGGCTAACAAGCGCGCCTTCCGCCAGAGCGTCGATTACACGGAGAACCGCAAGGTGAAGAACAGCCGCCAGGCGCGCGCCATGGCGAAGGGCACGCGCTATGGCCGCGAAGCCCAGGAGGAGGCCTGGCAAAACGCCGAGGTCGATGCCCTGTATCGTCTGGCCGCTGCCGGCGTGCGCGTGCCGAAACCGTACAACTTCCACGCCGGCGTGTTGCTGATGGAATTGGTCACCGACGCCAATGGCAACGCCGCCCCGCGCCTGAATGACATGGAGTTCACACCGGAACAGGCGCGCGGACATTTCCAGGCACTGCTGCGCCAGGTGGTGCTGATGTTGTGCGCCGGGGTCATCCATGGAGACCTGTCGGAATTCAACATCCTGGTCAGTGAAGAAGGCCCGGTCATCATCGACCTGCCGCAAGCCGTGGATGCCGCCGGCAACAACCACGCGCGCGCCATGCTGGAACGCGATGTCGCCAATCTGACCGCTTATTTCGGCCGCTTTGCGCCGGAATTGCTATCCAGCAAGTACGGCCGGGAAATCTGGGCCCTCTATGAACACGGCGAATTGACTCCTGAATCCCCACTCAGTGGCCATTTCGCGGAAAGCAAAAAGCCGGTGGACTTGCGCGGCGTCCTCCGGGAAATCGACGACGCCCGCGCCGAGGAGGCTGCCAGACAGTTGCGCATGCAGGAATAGCGCGCGGCGCACTGGAGCTTATTGCAACCTTGTGGCGTTAATGATCGGGGTGTGTTTCAATAAGTCATGAAAGCCTCACCCAACGCCACTGCTCCGGCTTCTTTCCCCGCCATCGAGTCCACCATCCGCGCAACCGGAGCGCGCGTAACCACTTCCCGCGTCAGGGTGTACGCTCTGCTTCAGAACGCCCAGGGGCCGCTGTGCCACCGCGAAATCGAACAACGGCTGTCCGGCGAAGCGCTCCCGGCCATGGATCGCGTCACCCTCTACCGCGTACTCGACTGGCTGGCGCAGGCGGGGCTGGCGCACAAGGCCGCCGATACGCGCGGCGTATTCCGCTTCTCGGCGGCGACCTCCGATGGCGAACACCTGCGCCACATGCACTTCCGCTGCACCGCGTGCGGCGGCGTGTTTTGCCTGGAAATGTCGCAGCCCTCGCTGCCCGAGTTACCTCAAGGATTCCGCCTTGCCAGCGCGGAATTCGATATTCGCGGCGTATGCCCCGACTGCGCAGGCAAACGTCCATGACCCTGGTCCTCATCCTGCTCGCCACCTTCACCGGCGGCATACTTTCCGTATTCGCCGCGGCCACGCTGTCGCTGACGGTGCTGGCCAATCTGGCACATCGACTGGTCGCGCTCTCCGTGGGCATCCTGCTGGCTGTGGCCTTTCTCGACCTGCTACCCGAAGCCGCCGCAGGACTGGATATCCAGACCGTGGGCGGGGGCATCATCGCCGGCATCCTGTTGTTCTTCATGCTGGAAAAGACGGCGCTGTGGCGCCATGACCACGCCCACGAGGTCCATGCCGGTCACGCCCACGAGTCCGGCCCTTCACCCACCGGAATGATGATCGTGCTGGGCAGTGCGATGCATAACTTCGTCGACGGCGTGCTCATCTCCGCCGCCTTTCTCGAGGACATCCACCTGGGACTGGCCACGGCGATCGCCGTAGTCGCCCACGAAATCCCGCATGAGATCGGCGACTTCATCGTGCTGCTGGCCGCCGGCCACAGCCGCAGACAGACGCTCTGGCTCAATGTGCTGGCCGGCTCAGCCTCCGTCCTGGGCGGCATCCTGGGCTGGATCTTCCTGCGCAACATCAGCGGCGCGATTCCCTACGTAATGTCCCTGGCGGTCGCCAGCTTCATCTACATCGCCGTGGCCGACCTGATCCCGGAATTACAAGAACACCGCCGTCCCCACGACTTCCCGGCCCAGCTCGCCTTGCTGCTCGCGGGCATCGGCATGGTCCTGCTGACCATGCACCTGGCGGGGTGAAGCCGCCCACCCAGGGTCAGGCGAGCGCCAGGGTGATACGCTCGAGCGCATTCTTCAGGTTGGCCATGGAAGTTGCGAACGAAATGCGGATACAGCCTTCGCTGCCGAAAGCCGAGCCGGGCACCAGGGCCACGCCATATTCCAGAAGGCGCTCAGCCAGGGCCAGATCGCAGGCGACGTCGAGCTTGCCGGTAGCGTGCAACCTGGCGATGGCCGCGCTCACATCGGGGAAGGCGTAAAAAGCCCCACCGCTGTCCACACAAGTCACATCGGGAATCGCGTTGAGCGTGTCGACCACGTAGCGATGCCGTTCGCGGAAGGCGGCGAGCATGGGCGCGATGCAGGCCTGATCGCCATCCAGCGCCATTTGCGCCGCCGCCTGGGAAATCGAGGCGGGATTGGAAGTGCTTTGCGACTGGATGTTTTCCATCGCCGCGATGATCTTTGCCGGGCCAGCGGCATAACCGATGCGCCAGCCGGTCATGGCATAGGCCTTTGAGACGCCGTTCAACACCATGGTGCGGTCAAACAGGTCGGGGCAGGCGTTGAGGATGTTGCCGTACACAGCATCGGTCATGAGGATGTGTTCGTACATGTCGTCGCTGACGATCAGCACCTGCGGGTGGTGACGCAGCACTTCACCCAGGGCCGCGAGCTCGTCCCGGCTGTAGACCGCGCCACTCGGGTTGGAGGGGCTGTTGATGACCAGCATCCGGGTCTTGGGCGTGATGGCCGCTTCCAGTTGCGCCGGCGTGATCTTGAAACCCTGGGAAATGCCCGCCGCAACGATCACCGGCACGCCGTCCGCCAGGATCACCATGTCCGGGTAGGAGACCCAGTAGGGCGCGGGGATGATGACTTCGTCGCCAGGATTGATGCAAGCCTGGGCCAGATTGTAGAAACTCTGCTTGCCGCCGCACGACACCAACACCTGGCTGGCCAGGTATTCCAGTCCGTTTTCCCGTTTGAACTTGGCGACGACCGCCTTTTTCAGGCTGGGTGTGCCGCCCACGGCGGTATATTTGGTGAAACCGGCATGGATGGCGGCAATGGCGGCATCCTTGATGTGCTGCGGGGTGTCGAAATCGGGTTCACCGACGCCCAGGCCGATGATGTCGCGACCTTCGGCCTTCAGTTTCGCTGCGGCGGCTGCGACTGCCAGAGTCGGCGACGGCTTGATATTCAAGACGCGGTGAGAAAGTTCCAAGAGGATGCCCTTACGAGATTGCAACGTGGCCGTGCGGGGATGCTACGATGGCCGGCTCTACCAGCGCGCGGATTTTAACTTGGCTGTCACTTATCCCAATAGCCCTTTTGCACTGCATCAACCCTTCCTCCCGGCCGGCGACCAGCCTGCTGCCATCGAACACCTGGTGGACGGCATCGAGGCCGGCATGCGTTTCCAGACCCTGCTGGGTGTGACCGGCTCGGGCAAGACCTACACCATGGCCAACGTCA
>CAISDD010000364.1 GCA_903883985.1 uncultured Pseudomonadota bacterium
ACCCTGATCGCGGATGCCGGCCCCATGGACGTGGTGATCGTCTCCTACACCCTGGTGATGCAGGCGAAGGAGCGCTTCGCCGGGCGCACCTGGCACACGCTGATCGCCGACGAGGCGCAGGCGATCAAGAACGCCAGCGCCAAGCGCTCGCAGGCGGTATTCGATCTGGACGCAGGTTTTCGCCTGGCGCTGTCCGGTACGCCGGTGGAAAACCGTCTGTCCGAGCTCTGGTCGATCATGCGTTTCGCCAACCCTGGCCTGCTGGGTACGCTCGCGCGCTTTACCGAACGCTTCGCCAACCCGATCGAGCGCAGCCGCTCGCGCGAGGCACAGCATTTGCTGCGCCGCCTGATCGCCCCCTTCGTTCTGCGCCGACTCAAATCGGAGGTGTTGCAGGAACTGCCGCCGCGCACCGAACTCAACCTGCTGATCGAACACGAATCGCACGAAGCCTCGCATTACGAAGCCTTACGCCGACAGGCCCTGGCCGAAGCCGGGCGGGCACTGGCCAGCGGCGCCCCGGGCGAGGCAAGGCTGAACATCCTGGCCCAGCTCACCCGGCTGCGCCGCGCCGCCTGCGACCCGCGCCTGACCACCCCGGAAATCAAGCTGCCCGGCGCCAAGGTGACGGCCTTCGCGGAACTCGCATCCGAGCTCGTCGCCAATGGCCACAAGGCCCTGGTGTTCAGCCAGTTCGTTGATTTCCTCACCCTGTTGCGCGCGCCGCTAGAAGCCGCCGGCATCCGTTACCAATACCTTGACGGCGCCACCCCGGCCGCCGAGCGCACAAGGCGGGTGGCCGCTTTCCAGGGGGGCGAGGGCGACTTGTTCCTGATATCCCTGAAAGCCGGAGGTTTCGGCCTCAACCTGACCGCTGCCGACTACGTGGTCATCACCGATCCCTGGTGGAACCCCGCCGCCGAGGATCAGGCCATGGGCCGCGCGCACCGCTTGGGCCAGCAGCGCCCGGTGACGGTCTACCGCCTGGTCGGGCGCGGCACCATAGAGGAACGCATCGTCGACTTGCACCACGACAAGCGCGCCCTGGCCGAAGGCGTGCTCTCCGGCGAAGAAACCACGGCGCTGCCGTCTAGCGACGATCTGATTGCGTTGATGCGGGGTTAAGTAGTGCCGCGAAACAGATTTGGTTTGCCACCGGGCTCCCTCACCCTGCCCTCTCCCGAAGGGAGAGGGTTCCAACCCCTTCCTCCTCCGGGGGAAGGGCCTGGGATGAGGGCCTGCGCCGGCAACTTAATGAAGGCAAAATGAGTTACGCGACATCACTTAGGAGCCAGCGCTGTTGGACTACGGGACTGGCGAGGCCTTCCCTGTAGCGCAGGCATCCTTGCCTGCGTCTTTAAAACAGCAAGCGTAGGGCGGAATTCGTGTACACCTCGTAGGAGCGGGCTTGCCCTCGGTACGACGGCAAGCATTTGCGGGCAAGCCCGCTCCTACGGCACGGCCAGCCGGGACTGCGGGGTGGGTGTTGGGGTTGGGTTACGGGACTAGACCCGGCATCTCCGCCTGCTTATACTCATTCCTACTAATCTGTTTCATATTTAGTAGAAAATGCGCATCCCGAAGCCGGCTCCCTCACTAGATAACACCTTTGCCCAACTGGCGCCCGCGCGCATGGAGGCGTTGATTCAGCACGTTCATCCGCTGCCCGGCGGCAAGTATCTGCATTGGGATGAATTGCGCCGGCGGCCGCTGCCGGAAGGGCTGACGCACGCGGAATGGTGGGCTGCGGTCACGCTCGCGCGCGCGTCCTTGTTTCAAAGACTGCCGTTACTGGACAAGCAGGGCGTGCCCTTCGTCTTTGCCACGCCCAGTTCGGTGGCGATCGACTTGCATCATATCGACCGCGATGCGGCCGGGCATATCCGCTCGACCGCCGGGGCGCCATTCCAAGCGGATACACAACGCTACCTGATCACCTCGTTGATCGAGGAGGCCATCACTTCCAGCCAGCTCGAGGGCGCATCGACGACGCGCAAGGCGGCTGCGGCCATGCTCAGAAGCGGGCGCAGGCCACGCGACCCAAGCGAAAAAATGATCTTCAACAACTACTGCGCCATGGAGCACTTGCGTTCCCTGCGGGATGCGCAGCTAACGCCGGAACAAGTGCTGGAACTACACCAGATGTTGACGCAAGACACGCTGGATGACCCGGAGGACGCCGGCCGATATCGGCGCGATGATACGGTCCATGTGGTGGATGTGCGCGATAACAAGGCGCTGCATGTGCCGCCCGCGCATGGCGAGCTGCCCATGCGCATGCAGCGACTGTGCGATTTCGCCAATGCGGGCGAGGCCTCGTTGCCTTTCGTGCACCCGGTGCTGCGCGCGGTCTTGCTGCACTTCATGATCGGCTACGACCATCCCTTCGCCGATGGCAACGGGCGCACGGCGCGCGCGCTGTTTTACTGGTCGATGGCGAAGAGCGGCTACTGGCTGATGGAATACACGTCGATCAGTCACATCCTGCGCAAGGCGCCGGCGCAATACATGCGCGCCTATCTGCACACGGAAACGGACAAGAACGACACCACCTACTTTCTGCTGCATCAATTGCAAACGATCCGGCAGGCCATCGCCGCTTTGCATGCCTATGTGGCGCGAAAATCGCGGGAGCAGAAGGAAACAGAGCGGCTGCTGGCCAGTTCGCCTAACCTGCGCGGGCGCTTCAATCACCGGCAAACGACTTTGCTCAACCATGCTTTGCGCAATGCGGGCGAGGCGTATCGGGTGGATGCGCATCAGCGCACACATGAGGTGGTATACCAGACCGCACGCCGCGCCCTTCTGGAACTGGAGACGCAGGGCCTGCTGGAAAAGACCAGGAAGGGCAATGCCTTTGTTTATTACGCCCCCGCCGACCTGCGCGAGCGGCTGGCCGATCTTGCAAAAACCCAGTCATGAGCCCGCGCGCCACCCGCCCGCATG
>CAISDD010000365.1 GCA_903883985.1 uncultured Pseudomonadota bacterium
CGTTCGTGAACGCGGCCTGGATGGCGTCATCTGCGGCCATATCCACTGGGCGGCGCTGAAACAGATCGACGGCCTGACTTATGCCAATTGCGGCGACTGGGTGGACTCCTGTACCGCCATCGTCGAACACGAGGATGGCCGCCTGGAGTTGGTGGAGTGGCGCGGTGAACTTCCACAGAGCACAGCGAACCGGGACGAGCCCGATTGATCCGCGTCCTGATGGTTTCCGATGTGTATTTCCCTCGCATCAACGGCGTGTCCACTTCCATCGAAACTTTCCGTGGCGCACTCACCTCGCACGGGGTGGAGGTCACCCTGGTGGCACCCCGCTACGGTGATGAAGAGCCCGCCCAGGATGTCATCCGCGTGCCCTCGCGGCGCGTCCCGCATGACCCGGAAGACCGTCTGGCGCAGTATGCGAAACTACGCCGCGTCACGCTCAAGGCAGCCGAGAACTGCGATGTGATCCACGTCCAGACGCCGTTCGCCGCGCATTATGCCGGACTGTATGCCGCCCGCCGCCTGCGCAAACCCGTCATCGCCACCTACCACACGCTGTTCGAGGAATACCTCCAGCACTATATCCCCTGGTTGCCCGCGGCCATGCTGCGTGGTCTGGCGCGACGCTTCTCACGCGGCCAGTGCAACGAACTGGATGCCGTGATCGTACCTTCCCGCGCCATGCGCACGCGCCTGCACGGCTACGGTATCCACTGCCCCCTGCATGTCCTGCCCACCGGCTTGCCCACGAGCGCCTTCATTCCAGGCGATGGCGCGGCTTTTCGCAGCCGACATGGCATCGCGGCGTCGCGGCCGGTGGTGTTGTTCGTCGGACGGGTCGCGCATGAAAAGAACATCGGTTTTCTCCTGGAGTCCGTGGCCCTGGCGCGTCGCGGTTCGGCGGACATCCTGTTCCTGGTCACCGGTGAAGGACCGGCGCGCGCCGATCTGGAGCAGCACGCCGTGCGGCTTGGCCTTGGCGCGCACACGCGTTTCCTGGGATACATGGACCGCAAGAACGAACTGCCGTCCGCTTACGCCGCAGCCGATGCGTTTGTGTTCGCTTCCCGCACCGAGACCCAGGGCCTGGTTCTGCTGGAAGCCATGGCCCAGTCCTGCCCGGTAGTAGGCCTGTCGCTCATGGGCACAGCGGACATACTGGGGCCCCTTCGAGGCTGCCGCATCGCACCGGACGATCCCGGCGGTTTCGCCGCAGTTCTGCTCGAATTACTGGCCGACCCGGTCGGGCGCGTTCGACTCGGCGGTGCAGCGCACGCCTATGCCCAGGAATGGTCCGATCAGGCGCTGGCGGGACGGCTGGCCATGTTGTACCGGGAGTTGCTGAAGTGAAGTCGGAAGCGATCGACATGCTGGGCGCCGCGCGGCCCCTCCCGGCCCCTCTGGCGGGGAATGAGTTGTGCTTGGCGCCACTGCGCATCCTCCTCGTCACCGAGACTTATCCCCCGGAAATCAACGGCGTGGCCATGACCACGGAGCGCATGGTGCAAGGCTTGCGCGCACGCGGCCACTGGGTGGGCGTGGTGCGCCCCAGGCAGCAGCAAGACCGCGACGAGGCGAGCACATGGACCCTGCCCGGCTTGCCGATCCCGAACTACCCCGGACTGCGCCTGGGGTTTCCGGCCCGTTGGCGCCTGGGCCGGTTGATGCAACGACTGCGGCCTGATCTCGTGCACGTCGTCACGGAAGGCCCCCTGGGTTGGGCCGCCGTGAGCGCCGCACGTGCGCAAAAATTGCCGCTCACCTCCGGCTATCACACGCATTTTGCTCAATACAGCCGCCATTACGGCGTGGGCTGGCTGACACCCTGGGTTAACGCCTGGCTCGATACGCTACACCGGCGTTGCCAGGCCACTCTGGTGCCGACGCAGGAACTCGCCGCCACATTGAGCGCGCGTGGCATTCCCGGTGTGCGGGCGGTCGGGCGTGGCGTCGATACCCTTCTGTTTCGGGCGACGCAGCGTAGCGCCAGCCTGCGCGCGGCCTGGGGACTTGCGGACGGGGGACTGGCTTGCCTTTACGTCGGCCGTCTCGCACCGGAGAAAAACCTGGAAGTGGTGGAACGGGCCTTCGCCGCCATCGCCGCGCGCGACCGCAACGCGCGCATGGTCTGGGTCGGTGACGGCCCGGCCCTGCCGCGCCTGCGGGCGGCGCATCCCGACCATATCTTCGCCGGTGCGCGCACGGGCGAGGATCTGGCCGCGCATTACGCAAGCTCTGACCTGTTCTTATTCGCCAGCCTCTCGGAAACCTGGGGCAATGTCCTGACCGAAGCCTTGGCCTGCGGCCAGGCCGTACTGGCCTATCGGCGCGCAGCCGCGGAAATCCTGATACGGGAAAGGGAAAATGGCGTGACCGTCGACCCGGATGACGAAGGGGCCTTTATCGCCGCAGCCCTGGAACTGGCCGGGGATGCAGCTCTACGGCGGCGGCTCGGCGCCGAAGCCAGCCACTCCATGCAGGAACAGGGCTGGGAGAAGATCGTACTGAAGTTCGAGGCGGTGTTGCGGGAAGCGGTTGCCGTAGGCAGGAACTTGCCCGCCCCCAGGATTTCATTCCTCCGCCGGCTCATCCAGGTATTTCTGTAGGCGGCGTTCGAACACATGGCGATCGAAGCGCCATTCCTCCAGCAGGTTGATCGCCAGATCGAAGGGTTTCTTCTCCATGTCGTAAAGACAGCCCAGATCGAACGAACCGGCAGACTCCAACGCCATGCAAAGATCCCGCAGTATCGAGCAGGCCTTGTCTTCTGGATTCTTGTGGATGAACTTAGCGATGTTTTTGACGGCGTTGGCCATGGTGATGGTTTCCTTACCGAATGGTGCCCGCGAGCAGGCGTATGGTTGATGCGCGGATGGGCCTGACCCTATAAGCAGGCCCCTTGGAGTGAATTCACGGCCGGCCCTGTTTCCTCGTGCGCGTTAGCACAGCCTACGACGCCGGCAACGATACCGCTGGACCAGGGTGGGCTCAAGTCGGACGACACGCGCATTACCGGAAACAGGGTACACGTTCGAGGTGACGGGTAGGTGATGGGAACGAGACGGCAGCAAAATATCGGGCGTAACCATCAGCCGAAACGCCCGGTGATGTAATCCTCGGTCTGCTGCTTGACGGGCTTGATGAACAAGGTGTCGGTATTGCCGAACTCGATGAGTTCGCCCAGGTACATGAAGGCGGTGAAATCGGAAATCCGCGCCGCCTGCTGCATGTTGTGGGTGACGATGGCGATGGTGTACTCGGACTTCAGCTCGTTGATCAACTCTTCGATCTTCGCCGTGGAAATCGGATCCAGCGCCGAGGTAGGTTCATCGAGCAGGACGATTTCCGGCTTCACCGCGATCGCGCGGGCGATGCATAAGCGCTGTTGCTGGCCACCCGACAGAGACAGGCCGCTCTGTTGCAGCTTGTCCTTCACCTCGCCCCAGAGCGCCGCCTTTTTCAGCGCCCACTCGATGCGATCATCCATCTCGGAACTGGATAGGCGCTCATAGAGACGCACCCCGAAGGCGATGTTCTCGAAGATGGTCATCGGGAAAGGCGTGGGTTTCTGGAACACCATGCCGATCTTGGCACGCACCAGGTTCACATCCTGCTTCTTGTCCAACAGGTTCTTGCCATGGAAATTGATCTGCCCCTCGGCACGCTGCCCAGGATAGAGGTCGTACATGCGGTTGAAGGTGCGCAGCAGGGTGGACTTGCCACATCCGGATGGGCCGATGAAGGCGGTCACCTTGCTTTTCGCGATGTTGAGCGAGACATTGGTCAAGCCACGGAAATCGCCGTAGTAAAAATTCAGGTCGCGAACGACCAGGATGGCATCGCCTGGGAGGGTCGGGATGGGGGCGGACATGGTGAACTCCGGGTCAGACAGAAGATTTATTGCGGAACAGGACGCGCGCGACGATGTTGAGGCCGAGCACCAGCATGGCGATCAGCAG
>CAISDD010000366.1 GCA_903883985.1 uncultured Pseudomonadota bacterium
CACAAAGGCGTCAACAAATTGAACAACTAGCGAACCAATTTACGAGCAAAACCACTTAGAAAAATACTAGTACGCGCTAGGCTTATGAAATATATACGTTTTTTTGCTCGCTTGTTAAACCCCGGTTGAGGTTGGCGGCGGTGAAGGCTTTCTCGTAGGGCTCGGTCACGGTTGCGGGCTGGTCGTGCGCGTCGGTCTGCCAGAACACAACCTTGACCTTGTGAAAGGCGAAGTCCTTGGCGCCGAAAATCTTCACCTGGGCATCGTCGAAGCCTGCCTTCCAGCCCTGTTGGTAGCGCGCTTCGATCCATTGCCGGTGGGCGTCGCTCATCCGGTTGCGCTTGTTGCCGAAGGCTTTCGGTTCTTTCTCGAACTGCTGGCGGGCGTCGATCAGCATGACGCGGCCGCGATGCTCGGCGGGCTTGTCGTTACGCAGCAGCCAGATGTAGGTAAAGATGCCGGTGTTGTGGAAGAGCTGGTCGGGCAGCATGACGATGGCGTCGAGCCAGTCGTTCTCCAGTATCCAGCGGCGGATTTCGCTCTCGCCGGAGCCGCAGTCGCCATTCGATAGCGGCGAGCCGTTGAAGATGTGTAGGGTGGGCAAACGTTTTTTTGTTTGCCCACCAATTTCACCGTTGCGAGTCCGCGTGGGCAAACGACAAGGCCGTTTGCCCACCCTACCTGGCTGGCCGGCATCGGCAGTGATGCGGATTACTTGGATGCACTTCCCAAGGTAGGCGCCAGGATGGCACGCACCAACTGACACCCCAACCCCCCGCCAGACCCGGCCGCGTGCCGGGGTTGTTGTGTCCGGCGAGGGGTAGCTTTCCGGGCTGTGGGGGCAATTGTGGGGGCAATTTCCAAGGATTGCTGCCACCAAAGCAAAACGGCCTAGCTCGTGAGAGCTAAGCCGTTGTTTCTTTTGGTGCGCCTGGCAGGATTCGAACCCACGACCCCTTGGTTCGTAGCCAAGTACTCTATCCAACTGAGCTACAGGCGCTGAAAGAGGAGCGAATTATATAGAAATTACGCCGGTCCGCAAGGGGGCGCGATATCCGTTGGCGTTCGAACAACGGCTATCGTTTTCCATGGAGCTAGCGCCCATAAGCGCCCAGGAGTCCTTCCCTACGCCCCGCAGTGGGGCCCGTCACGGACCGACGGCAATATTTGCGGCGGGGAACTCCCCCAATTCGCTACCATCCCCCCCTCCCATGCTCACGTACCAACGATGAATCTGCTCAAAGCCTTAGCCTCGGTCAGTTCCATGACCCTGCTTTCCCGCATCCTGGGTTTTCTGCGCGACACCCTCATCGCCCGTGTCTTCGGTGCGGGGGCGACGACCGACGCCTTCTTCGTCGCTTTCAAACTACCCAACCTCTTGCGCCGCTTGTTCGCAGAGGGCGCTTTTTCCCAGGCTTTCGTGCCCATCCTGGCGGAATACAAGAACCGTCGCGGCGAGGATGCCACCCGCCTGCTGGTCGGCCGGGTCGCGACGGTGCTGTTCGTCGTCGTTGCCGCAGTCAGCGCCCTGGGCATCATCGCGGCCCCTCTGGTGGTGTTGATCTCTGCGCCCGGTTTCAGGGCCGATCCCGACAAATTCCAGTTGACGGTGCAACTAACCCGCATCGTCTTTCCCTACATCCTGTTCATGTCGCTGGTTTCGTTCGCGGGTGGCATCCTTAACACCTGGAGCCGCTTCATGGTGCCCGCGTTCACGCCGGTGCTCCTGAACGTGGCGATGATCCTGGCGGCGGCGTTCGCTGCACCCTATTTCAACCCACCCGTGCTGGCGCTGGGCTGGGGCGCCTTCCTCGGCGGTATCTTGCAACTCTCCTTGCAGTTCCCCGCGCTCAAGCGACTGGGCATGGTGCCGCGTTGGGATTGGGCGCCCAGGGACGAAGGCGTGCGGCGCATCCTGTATCTCATGGGGCCGGCGGCGTTCGGGGTGTCCATCTCGCAGATTTCCCTGCTGATCAACACCTTGTTCGCCTCCTTCCTGGAAAGCGGCAGCGTGTCCTGGCTGTATTACGCCGACCGCCTGATGGAGTTCCCCACCGGGATGCTGGGCGTGGCCCTGGGTACCATCCTCCTGCCCTCGCTCTCCAAGCATCACGCGGACAACGACACGGTTGAATATTCGAGGCTGCTCGATTGGGGGCTGCGCATGACCTTGTTGCTGGCCGCCCCGGCGGCCGTGGCGCTGGGCATTCTGGCCGTACCCCTGATCACCACGCTGTTCCGTTATGGGGCTTTCACCGCGCACGACGTGGCGATGACGCGCATGGCCCTGGTCGCGTATTCGCTGGGGCTGATCGGGCTGATCCTGGTCAAGGTGCTCGCCCCCGGCTTCTATGCACGCCAGAATATCAAGACGCCGGTGAAGATCGCCATCGTCACCCTGCTCGCCACCCAGGGCATGAACCTGATCTTCATCTGGCCGCTCAAGCATGCCGGTCTCGCCCTTTCCATCGGCCTGGGCGCCTGCCTCAACGCCAGCATCCTCTACTATAAGTTACGTAAGCATGGCATTTTCCTGCCGCAGCCGGGCTGGGCCGGATTTTTGCTCAAACTGTTCGCTGCCATCGCCGTTATGGGAGTATCTCTCTGGTTGGGTATGGATGAAGAGTCCGTCTGGATCAACTATGGATTTGGCCTGCGCATACTGCATCTCTCCGCCCTGGTCGCCTGCGGCGTGGCAGCCTATTTCTTCAGCCTCTGGCTGTTTGGTTTCCGGATGCATCAGTTCAAACGGCACGCAGCCTGACCCGGCCGCGGGTGGATGATGGGCAGCGCACGCCTCATTCGCCTGGCGCCCTTTCGCGGGGCGCTGGTCGCGGCGCTGCTCGGAATTTCGCTTTCGTTCGCGGGATATCGCCTCAGCCAAAATCACGAGGAAGTACGACTGCGGGCCGATTTCGAGCGCATCGCCCTTGACCGGGCACAGCGCCTGCAAAACTCCCTTGACCAGGCACTGCTGGTTCTGACGACGGCACGGGATTTGTTCGATGCCGCCGACGTGGTCACCCGGCGCGAATTTCACCTCATGATGGCGCCGTCACTACAGCGTCATCCCGAGATCATGACGATCAACTGGGCACCCAGGGTAAGCCTGGGTGAACGCGCCGCCTTCGAGCGCCGTCTGCAAGCCGAGGGTATCGGTAGCGAGAGCATCTATGATGTGACGCCGGATGCCAGCCAGGTGCGGCCCGCAGCGGCACGAGGGGAATACCTTCCGGTATTGTTCAGCGAACCCCTGGAGAAAAATCACGGCGTGATCGGCATCGACCTGTTCACGCGCATACAGAATCGCGAGGCGATGCTGCAGGCGATACGCTCTGGTGTTCAATGGAGCACACCTCCTTTCGCCCTGGTCCAGGCTCCACACGGCCCGCTTGGGGTGGCGATCTACCAGCCGGTATATCGACTCGACCGGCCGCTGCGCAAGCCGGAAGAGCGCCGGGCGGCGCTGCGCGGCGTGGTATTCATGGCCCTGCGCCCGGACTGGTCGCTGGAAGCCGCACTGGCGCCACTGTCGCCGGAAGGCCTGGACAGCAGCCTGCTGGACCAGGGGCCACAGCCGACGCTGGTCTACCACCATATCCCCCGCCTCCTCGGCCGCGAAATTCTGCCGAACGAGACACTGCGCGTCGATTATCCGCTGAGCTTGCCGGGGCGCACCTGGACCCTGCGCATGGTGGCGACTCGTGGCTTCCGGGAACGGGCTGGCAGCGACGAAGCCTGGGCCATCCTGATCGCAGGCCTGGCATTGAGCGCATTGCTGTCGCTGCTACTCTGGCTGCGGGCACGACAGCATCTGCAACACGACCGATTGACCGAAGCGTTGAAGGCCAGCGAACAGCGCCAAAGCCAGACCTTCGAGACCAACTCGGTGGTCAAGCTCATCCTTCACCCTGAGGATGGCCGCATCATCGACGCAAACAGCGCGGCCGTGGCGTTTTACGGCTATGGACGCGAAAAACTGCTGGCCATGCGCATTCAGGACCTCAATACCCTGACACAGCAGGAAATCCAGACGGAAGTGCGTCAGGCTGAGACGGAACAGCGCCTCTATTTCAACTTCCGCCATCGCCTCGCCAATGGTGAAAGTCGGGATGTAGAGGTCTACAGCGGCCCCATCGAGACCCCGCAAGGCCGGCTGCTCTATTCCATCATCCACGACGTGACCGAGCGCCGTCGCATCCAGCTAGCACTCCAGGAAAGCGAAAGCCGTTTCCGGCAACTGGCCGAGAATCTCGACGCGGTGTTCTGGATCGGTTCCCCGGACTGGCAGCGCGTGAGCTACATCAGCCCCGCCTATGAGCGCATCTGGGGGCGCAGCGCCGAAAGTCTCTATCAGCACGGCATGGACTGGTTCGATGCCGTCGTCCCGGAAGATCACGCGGCCGTGCTGGAACAGATTCCATCCCAGGGCCAGGTGTGGCTGGGCATCCAGTTCCCGCCCTTTCGCATCCGCCGCCCTGACGGGGGCAGCCGCTGGATTTCCGCGCGAGCCTACCCGATCTGCGACGAGCATGGCCAGGTGGTCCGGGTCGCGGGCATCGCCGAGGACATCAGCGAACGCCAGTCTTACCAGCAACACCTGGAAGAACTGGCACATTTCGACCCGCTGACGCATCTGCCGAATCGCCGCCTGCTCGCCGACAGACTGCAACAGGCCTTGGCGCATAGGCAGCGTACCGGCCAGTTGTTGGCCGTCTGCATGCTGGATCTGGATGGATTCAAGGCGGTGAACGATAGCCACGGCCACAAGGCGGGCGACGAATTGCTGATCAGCGTGGCGCGCCAACTACAGATCAGCGTGCGTGGCAACGATACCGTCGCGCGCCTGGGTGGCGACGAGTTCGTGCTGCTGCTGGGTGGACTGGGCAATGTCAAGGAAGTCGATGAAGCACTGAACCGCCTGCTCCAGGTCATTTCTTCCCCCGTCAACCTGGGCGGGCACACGGTCCACATCTCGGCCAGCATAGGCGTCACTCTGTATCCTAACGATGCCGGCGACGCCGACACGCTGCTGCGCCATGCCGACCATGCCATGTATCTGGCCAAGGAGGCCGGCAAGAACCGCTATGTCCTGTTCAACCAGGCACCGATACAGCGCGAGCACAACAACCGCACTGCCTTGTCACAGATCGAGAAGGCCATCGTACAGCATCAACTCTGCCTCCACTACCAGCCTATCGTCGATTGCCGCATCGGCCAGGTGGTGTCCATGGAAGCGTTGTTACGCTGGGAACATCCGCTGCTGGGCCTGATGGACCCGGCACAGTTTCTGCCTCTGCTGGAGGGCGAAGATGACCTGGCGTGCCAGGTCGGTGCCTGGGTAGTCACCGAGGCTCTGCGCCAAGCCGACGACTGGCGCCACGCCGGAGTAGACATGCCGGTCAGCGTCAATGCCTTCGCCCAGCAACTCCACGACCCACAGTTCCCCGTCCTGCTCAAGACCTTGCTGGGCGAATATCCCGAATTGCCTCCGGGTGCATTGACCATCGAGATTCTCGAAAACACCGCGCTCGACGATTTTGCCAGTGTCAACCACCTGATCCAGGTAGGCGGTGAACTGGGCGTACATTTCGCACTGGACGACTTCGGCACCGGTTTCTCCTCTCTCACCTACCTGCGCCGCCTGCCGGTTGACAGCCTGAAAATCGACCAGTCCTTCGTGTGCAACATGTTGCAGGATCCGGAAGACCTATCCATCGTCGAAGGCGTGATCGGGCTGGCCTCGGCCTTCCACCATCGGGTCATCGCCAAGGGCGTCGAGTCCGGCGATCACGCCCTGATGTTGATGGAGATCGGCTGCTACCTGGTGCAGGGGTTTGGCATCGCCCGCCCCATGCCGGGTGCTGCCTGCTTGCCGTGGCTCAAGCAATTTCAGTCCGACCCGCGCTGGCTGAACAACGCTTCACGGCGCCTGTCGCGCGACGACTTCCAGTTGGTGCTCTCCGAGGTCAACCATCGCCATTGGCTGGCCAACCTGCAAAACTGGGCGCGTCACACACCTGGCAGCGCGCTCCCACCCCTGGATCGACACGAATGCGATTTCGGCCTGTGGTACTACGGCGAAGGCCGCCGCCGCTACGGCCATCTCCCGGCGTTTCGCGCCGCAGAGGACCAGCATGAGCATATCCACCGCCTGGCACAGGAATTGGTGCGCCTTGCCGCGCAGGGCGATCTTGCCGCCAGCCGTCAGGCCGAAGTGGAATTGCTGATGCACGCAGAAGCTTTCCGCGACGACCTGTGGCAAATCCGCAGTGCGGTAAAATTCTCCGACGCAGGCCAATAATGAATCCCATGATCCCCATCCTCTGGAACGACCGCTTTCTCACCGGCATCGACCGCATCGACGAACAGCACAAGGTGCTGGTGAACACGCTCAACGAAGCCAACGTTCGCCTGGCCGTCAATATCACGCGCGAATCGCTGGATCAGATTACGCGTGACCTGCTGAGCTATGCCATCTATCATTTCGAGACTGAAGAATCGCTGATGCAGGAATACAATTATGTCGGCCTGTCCGCCGCCGACGCCGACAAGCACCGCCTGGAACATCGCGGTTTCTCGCAGCGAGTGGTCGCCCTGCGCGAGAGCCTGCGAGATGACCACCTGATCACGCGCGAGGAATTGCTCTCCTTCCTCAACAACTGGCTGGTCAACCACATCCTCCAAACCGACTTGCACCTGGGTGAATTTCTCACCACCCACGGCTACCCCACCCGTGCCTGAAACACGTACGCCGCGCCGGCAAGCTGGATTGCAGACCGAGGCTGGCCAGGACAACTCGACAAAAATCGTGGACAGCAAAAACCATACCCCCATGATGCAGCAGTACTGGCGCATCAAGTCTGAATATCCCGGCATGCTGCTGTTCTACCGCATGGGAGACTTCTACGAGTTGTTCCACGACGATGCCGAACGCGCTTCGCGCCTGCTAGACATCACCCTGACCACGCGCGGCGCGTCGGCGGGCGAGCCTATCCGGATGGCGGGCGTGCCTTACCATGCTGCTGAGCAGTACCTGGCGCGGCTTGCTCGATTGGGAGAGTCGGTCGCGATCTGCGAGCAGGTCGGCGACCCCAAGACCTCGAAGGGGCCGGTGGAACGCCGTGTGGTGCGGCTCGTCACTCCGGGGACGGTGACCGACGAGGCGCTACTGGATGATCGCCGCGATGCGCTGATGCTGGCAATTGTTCCGGTTTCCGCCGCGTTGCCCCTCACCCCCGGCCCCTCTCCCGCCCGCGGGCGAGGGGAACACAACGCGCTGGCCTGGCTGACGCTATCCAGCGGCCGCTTCGCCGTGAAGACCGTGGCTAGCGCGCGTCTCGGCGCCGAGCTGATTCGCCTCACCCCCTCGGAAATCCTGCTGCCGGAGGGCTACGCACACACGGATCTGGACGCCCGAAGCGCGGCGCTGACGCGACGTCCAGACTGGCAGTTCGACGCCGAACGCGGGCGCCGACTGTTGCAGGAACAATTCGGCATGAACGACCTGTGCGCCTTCGGCATCGAAGAGGCACCGGCGTTACAGGCCGCGGCCGGACTGCTGCTGGAATATGCGCGGCATACCCAGCAAGCGGCCCTGCCCCACATAACGGGCTTAAGCCTGGAACAGGACAGTGACTACGTGCTGCTCGACGCCGCCGCGCGCCGTACCCTGGAAATCAGCGAGACCCTGCGCAATGAGCCGGCGCCGACCCTGTTTTCGGAACTGGACCGCTGCCAGACTTCCCTGGGCAGCCGCCTGCTGCGGCGCTGGCTGCATCATCCCTTACGCAACCGCGGGCCGCTCAAACAAAGGCTGGCCGTGATCGCCGCGCTGATGAGCGCCCCAACGGCTTGCCGCAATGCCCGTACCGCCTTGAAGGGCATGGCCGACCTGGAGCGCATCGCCGCCCGTGTGGCCCTGCGCAGCGCCCGACCGCGCGATCTTTCCGGCCTGCGCGACAGCCTGCAACGATTGCCCAAGCTGCAAGCCGCCCTGGTCGATGCCGGACCGACCCTGGAGCCCTTGTGCGAACGCCTGCAATTTCCGGAAGCCACGATGCTCACCCTCGCGCACGCGCTGAGGCCGGAACCCGGGGTCGTGCTGCGCGAGGGCGGCGTCATCAACGATGGCTATGACGCCGAACTCGATGAATTGCGCGCCCTGCAATCGGACTGCGGCAGCTTCCTGATCGACATGGAGGCGCGCGAGCGGCAACGGACCGGGATCGCCAATCTGCGCGTGGAATACAACCGCGTCTCCGGTTTCTTCATCGAAGTTGCGCGCAGCCAGGCGGACAAGGTGCCGGCGGACTATCACCGCAGGCAGACCCTGAAGAATGTCGAGCGCTATCTCACACCGGAACTCAAGGCGTTCGAGGACAAGTACCTTTCCGCCGCCGATCGCTCCCTCGCCCGCGAAAAAATCCTCTACGAGGCGCTGCTGGAGACGCTCGCCGCCGCCTTGCCCCCGCTGCTGGAAGTGGCCGCCGCCGTGGCCGAGGCCGATGTTCTGGCAGGGCACACCGAGTTGGCGCTGGAGCGCCGCTATTGCGCGCCGATGTTCTCCGAAACCTGGGGCATCCACATCGAAGCCGGCCGCCACCCGGTGGTGGAAACCCGGGTCGATGCCTTCATTCCCAACGACCTGGAACTGGACCCGGGTCGTCGGATGCTGCTGATTACCGGCCCCAACATGGGTGGAAAATCCACCTATATGCGCCAGATTGCCCACATCGTCCTGCTCGCCTGCTGCGGCCTCTATGTGCCGGCTACACGCGCCGTGATCGGGCCGGTGGACCAGATATTCACCCGGGTCGGCTCTTCCGACGACTTGGCCGGCGGGCGCTCCACCTTCATGGTGGAAATGACCGAAACCGCAGGCATCCTGCACGGCGCCACGGAATTCAGCCTGATCCTGATGGACGAGATCGGCCGCGGCACGTCCACCTTCGATGGAATCAGCATCGCCTGGGCGGTGGCGCGGCACATGGCGGAAAAAACCCGCGCCTACACCTTGTTTGCCACCCATTATTTCGAGCTGACCCAACTCAATCAGGAGTTCCGCACGCTCGCCAATGTGCACCTGGATGCAGTCGAAAATGGGGGTAACGGCGGAGCGTCCGGCCTCACCTTTCTGCATGCCGTCGCTGACGGCCCCGCTTCGCAGAGCTACGGACTCCAGGTGGCGCGCCTGGCGGGCGTGCCGGCACAGGTCATCAACGCAGCCCGACGCAAGCTGGTCATGCTGGAGAACCAGCAGATCGCACCCAGCGGCCAGGGTGACTTGTTCGCGCAGACGATACCCCCGATGGAAGCCCCCGCCAGTCCAGTGCTGCAAAGACTGGCGGAAATCAACCCGGATGAACTCAGCCCAAAAGAGGCGCTGGAAACGCTCTACGCCTTACGCCGACTGCTGTGAGGGTCGCGGGACTCTTGACGCCCTCGCCCGCAAGCAGGGGTGAGGGCGCCGCGCACGGTTAGCGGAAGTGGTGGAACGCCTGGCCCAGCATTTCCGGGGTGACCAGTGTTACGCCCTTGTCGGTGACGTGGAAACGCTTCTCGTCCTCGGCCCGGTCGACACCGATGCTCATGCCGGGGAGGATTTTGCACCCCTTGTCGATGACGACCTTCTTGAGGATGGAGCCTTCTCCGATGTCCACATCGGGCAACACCACGGCCTCTTCGAGATAAGCGCCTTCCTTGACCCGCACGTTGGAGAACAGCACCGAGCGGCGCACGATCGCACCGCTGATGATGCAGCCACCGGAAACCATGGAATCGACCGCCTTGCCGCGACGGTTCTCCTCGTCGAACACGAACTTGGCCGGTGGCAATTGCTCCTGATAGGTCCAGATCGGCCAGTCCTTGTCGTAGAGATTAAGTTCCGGGGTGATGCGGGCAAGATCCAGGTTGGCTTCCCAGTAGGCATCCACAGTTCCCACATCGCGCCAGTAAGGCTCCTCGTCTTCGCGGCGCACACAGCTTTCACTGAAACTGTGGGCGTAGATGCGGTAACCGGCCTTAATCATGTGCGGAATGATGTTCTTGCCGAAGTCGTGTTCGGAGAGGTTGTCGTCGGCATCGCGCACCAACTGATCGAACAGGAAGGCGGCGTTGAACACATAGATGCCCATGGAACACAGGGAAACATCCGGATCGCCCGGCATGGCCGGCGGGTTATCCGGCTTTTCCGCGAACTCCACCACACGGCCTTCAGCGTCGACCGCCATCACGCCGAAGGCGGAAGCCTCATTCTTCGGCACTTGAATGCAAGCGACCGTCATGTCCGCCTCGTTGCGCACATGGTGAGCGATCATCTCACCGTAGTCCATCTTGTAAACATGGTCGCCGGCGAGGATGAGTACATACTCGGGCTTATAGACGCGCAAAATGTCGAGGTTCTGGTAGACGGCATCGGCCGTGCCCTTGTACCAGGTTTCTTCCGCTACCCGTTGTTGCGCCGGCAGCAGGTCAACAAACTCGTTGAACTCGCCACGCAGGAAACCCCAACCGCGCTGGATATGCTTGATCAGGCTGTGCGACTTGTACTGGGTAACCACACCGATGCGGCGGATGCCGGAATTCATGCAGTTGGAGAGGGGAAAATCGACGATGCGGAATTTTCCGCCGAACGGCACGCCAGGCTTTGCGCGCCAGTCAGTCAACTGCTTCAGGCGGCTGCCGCGCCCTCCCGCAAGGATCAGTGCGACGGTATTCTTAGTCAGCAGACTAACGAAACGTGGATATTCCTTGACCATGTCATCCCCCATGAAAGTCTCTCTACACATTGGCTCGTATAATAACCGATAGGGTTATCCTGATTCTGCGACATTCGCGATTTTCTGTTCCAGCCACCGCTTCCACGAAGGCCCCTCATGCCCCATTCCATCGAACGTCTCATCACCGCCCGCCACCACGACCCTTTCACCGTACTGGGTCTGCACCGCAACCAGGATGCCTGGCTGCTGCGAGTGTTCCGTCCGGCCGCCGCGAGCGTTTCCCTGCTGCTGGGGGGGGGGCCGGCAGAGATGACCCGGACCGACCCACGCGGCATCTTTGAGTGGCGCGGCACAGAAGCACCGGTGCGCCCCTGGCGGCTGGCCGTCGAGGAGGATGGAACCCGCTTCGAAATCAGCGACCCTTACGCCTTCGAGTCCAGTCTGACCGATCAGGAAATGTATTTGTTCAACGAAGGCCGACTGCTGGAAGCCTGGCGCACCTTCGGCGCCCAGCCGATGCAGCAACTGGGCGTGGACGGCGTGCGCTTCGCTGTGTGGGCGCCCAATGCGGAACGGGTTTCCGTGGTCGGAAATTTCAACAACTGGGATGGCCGATTGCACCCGATGCGCGCGCGCGGTGGCTCTGGCATCTGGGAATTGTTCATCCCCGGCCTGGTGCCGGGCGATCTCTACCGCCTGGAACTGCGCAACAGAGCCAGCGGCGAAATCCTGGTCAAGGCCGACCCCTTCGCCCAGGGCTTCGAACTGCGCCCCGACTCTGCTGCGGTGGTGGTGCGCCCCTCCTGCCACGACTGGAACGACGGCAAATGGTTACAAGCGCGTGCCCTGCGCGATTGGCAGCACACGCCGATGAACATCTACGAGGTGCATGCCGCCTCCTGGAGACGCGATGCGGACGGGCGCTTCCAGACCTGGCCGGAATTGACCGATTCTCTGGTCCCCTACGCGGCCGATATGGGTTACACCCACATCGAACTGATGCCCATCACCGAACACCCTCTGGATGAATCCTGGGGCTATCAGACCACCGGCTATTTCGCGCCTACTTCGCGCCTGGGGTCCGCCGACCAGTTCCGCGCCTTCGTCGACGCCTGCCACCAGGCGGGGCTGGGCGTGATCCTTGACTGGGTGCCAGGCCATTTCCCCATGGATGCCTGGGCACTGGCGCGCTTCGATGGCACGGCCTTGTTCGAGCATGAAGACCCGCGTCTGGGCGTACACCAGGAATGGGGCACCCACATCTTCAACTACGGCCGCGCCGAGGTGAAGGGCTTCCTGCTTTCCAGCGCGCACTACTGGCTGGACCAGTTTCA
>CAISDD010000367.1 GCA_903883985.1 uncultured Pseudomonadota bacterium
AAGAGTGTTGGAAAGCCGGGAGAAGACCTTCGGAGCCCAGAGCCGGGAGGTCGCGGATTCACTTAACGTGATGGGTATTGCCGCTGCCATGTCGGGCAATCCGGCGAAGGCCGAGGGCCACTTCCAGCGCTGCTTGCAGATACGAGAAAAACTGTTCGGTCAGCGCAGTGCGGAGGTCGGGCGCACCTACCAGAATCTGGCGGTGTCGGTCCAGGCCACCAAGGGCGTCGATGCGGCCGCGCCCATGTTCGCTCAGGCATTGTCTTCGCTGGAGGCCGCGCTGGGCAAGGATGATCCGGCCCTGGTCGACAGCGTGGAGAGTCTCGCCAGGGTGTCCGTTGCCCGCAAGAATTACCGGGAAGCCGATCTTCACTGGCGGCGCTCCCTGGCGTTGAGCTCGCGCGCACAGGGGCCGGAAAACCTGGCCGTGGCTTCGGTGCTCACTGAGTTGGGTGTCAATGCCATGCAACTCGATCAGCGCGATGCGGCCGAGGATGCGTTTCGGCGTGCGCTGGCCATCCGGGAAAAGGTGCTGGGTACGAATCATCTGTTGACTGCGGAGTCGGCCAGCAATCTTGGTGTTCTGCTCCAGGCGAAGGGCGACCGGGATACCGCGCTGCTTCTGCTGCGCCAGGCCGCGGCCGTGACCCAGGTCGGTCTGGGCAGCAACAATCCCCTGGCGAAGTCGCGCTGGGCCAACCTATCCCAGGTCGAGCGGACGGGGTGCACGGCCGCGCCGGCAGCGTCCGCACCCGCGCAACATTCCAGTGCCCCCCAGGCGGAGCCTCGCCCCGGCTCCGCGCCCCAGGCTCCGACTACCCCCCCGCCTGCGGCCCCGACCAAGACAGAGCATAATAATTGGTCGTTCTGAATGGGTTTGCGGTAATTCGCTGATTTATTCGCCACCGTTCGGGATGAGCTTGTCGAAGCCTTTCAAGAGCAGGCACTTCGACAGGCTCAGTGCGAACGGATTTATTCAGCGAGGTAGGGCGGAAAAGCGGTTTTTCGCGCCTTCCGCCGGATGTTAGTCATTTGGCGGGTAACGCCGGCCACGCCGGCCCATCCGCCCTACCTTGCTGGACGATGCCGTTGCCCTGGAAATGTTCCGCAGCGGCGAGATGGCCCTGGCCTATAGCCACCTGGTCTCCTTGTCCAATGTGCAGGAACGGGTCGATCGCTTGGCCAAACTGGCAGCCCTCCCGGGCGCGTAGGAGGCCCGTCCGGCCGATTCCCTTGCGCGGCCCGGAGGGCGCGCTACGCCAGGCTGAGGGGCAGGAGGAGGGTGAAGTGGGTGCCGATGCCGGCGTCCGATTCCAGTCGTACCCGGCCGCCGATCTCGGCGATCTCGCTTTGCACCACATCGAGGCCGATGCCGCGCCCGGCCAGTTGGGTGACTTCCGCCGCAGTGGAGAAACCGGATCTGAACAGCAGGGCTTCCAGTTGTGCGTCGCTGGCCGGCTCGTCCGCAGTCAGCCAACCCAGCGCCAAGGCGCGTGCGTGGACAGCGGCGTGGTCTATGCCTTGGCCGTCGTCGCTGAGGATGAGTTCGATCTCCTCGCCGACCTGACGGGCGGCCAGGCTGATCAGGCCGGATTCGGGTTTTCCTGCTGCGGCGCGCACCTTTGGGTCTTCGATGCCATGGGCCACGGCATTGCGCACCAGGTGTTCCAGGGGGGCTGTGATCTTGTCCAGCAGGGTGCGGCCGATCTGGGTCTGGCCGCCCTCGATCTCCAGTCGCAGGCGGCGCCCGGTTTCCCTGGCAGCCTGGCGGGCGAGACGGTGCAAACGCTCTTCCAGGCTGGCAATCGGCACCTTGCGGATGTGCCGGAGTGCCTGGTGCAGGTCGCCAGTCGGGCGCTGGACGTCGTCCGCGCGCGCGTCGTTTCGCACCTGCTCGTAGTGCTCGATCCTGTCCGCGATCCTGTCATAGCCGACTTCCAGGCTGTCGAGTCGTGCCGCGGCTACGCTCGCAGCCCCGCATTCTCCGACCTCGCCTTCCAGCGCGTGGACTATCTCTCCCAGGTCCATGGCGCCTGCCATGCGCGCCGCACCCTTGAGGTTATGTAGAGCCCGCTTCAGCGCCTCACACGGAGGAGCGGCTCCAGGGGCTGCGCGCCAGGCGCGCAGTGCCGCGCCGATCCGGGGCAGCAAGCCGGCGGCTTCTTCCAGGAAGATGGGCAGGAGTTGGGTGTCGAGGTCACCGGATGGGCTGGCTGCGGCGACCGGCAAGGGCGCCGGCGCGACCAGGCCTGCCGGTTCACTGCCGCTCAGGGAGCGACCCAGCAGGGTCTTCAGAAAATTGCTGTCATCGCGGCCATGGCGCAGGGCTTCCAGGTAGATGCCGAGATAGGATAGCGCTTCGGCGGCCCAGTCGAGCATTTCCTGCGTGATGCGGGCGTCGCTTTCGGAGAAGTAAGCGATGCGCCGGCTCGCTTCGCCCACCAAGCGGGCCGCCACGTCCAGTTGCAGGATGTTGAGCGCGCCGACGATCTGCTTCATCAGCGCCGGTACCATGGGCAGGCCGCCGCGCTGGTCCGGGTCGCGGAAGAACGGGTCGAGGATCTCCTCGATCTGATCGAGGTTGGCCTGGATTTCCCGTGTGACCTGGGCCAGTACCAGTTTTCCCTGGGCGGCGCGGGAATATTCGTCGAGCGTGGTCACCCGGGGAATGCGCGAAAGATCGAAGCTTGGGTCGATGGCGGCCTGCAAGCGCATCGCTTGGGCATCGCTTTGCTGCTGGAATTCCGCGCCGAGGTGCTCGATGTGATAGACGCCGTTTTGCGCCAGCAGCAAGGCGGTGGCCATTTCCAGTTGCAGGGTCTCGTTCCGGGCCGTGTCGGCGGCTCCGGGCAGGCGCTTGGCCACGGACTGGATGATGCGGGCGAGCGTTTGCATGGCGCCGTTAGGCAGGCGCGCGCTGCTCTCGAACAGGGCCAGTGCAGCGTGCTGGAAGGCGCCCAGACTTTCTCCGCCTCCGGCACAGAAGCTCACCCAGTTGTCCATGGCGACCGCCAGGCTGTCATGTAGGCTGTTCAGATGCGGCAGATGCGCCGTTGTCGGGTCGGCATTTTGTTGCTGCGGTAAGTAGCGGTGCAACTGGAACAGTGAGCGCACCGCGGCGGCGCGACCATCTGGCTTGTCGTCCTGGGCCAGGTGGTAGAGCACCTCGCGGAACAGGCTTTCGGCGAGTTGGCTCGAACCTTCCACGAGGCGGCGCATCTGCGCGTCGATACGGCCACACAGGCGCTTGAGCGCGGCGTCGGCAGGGGTGTCGCGCAGCCGTTCCATGAGGCCGGCCACGCTCCACCAGAAGGTGTAGGTCGGGCCGGGGGCGACGCGCGTGATCGCCTGCACGGCCTCCTCCATCAGCGTCAGGCCGGCATCCGCCCCGCGTTCCTGCAGGAATAGCAGCAGGCCCTTCTGATATTGTGAGCGTGCGCGGCGGATGGCAAGGCCGCGGCCCGCCTCGTCCATGGGCAATTCCGTTTCCGGGCGCGCCGCCCTGACCTGGAGGTCGGGGTAAAACAGCGCACTCAGCGCCGGCGCTTCGCCGCCGCGTAGCGTCACGATTTCCCGGTAGAGGGGGGAGAGCCGCATCTCGCTGTCCGCGTCGCCACCCACGAGTTCATCGAGATAGGACTGGATCGCGGCGATTGCACTCAAGGCGGTGGTTCTGCCCGCTTCGCGCAGTTCGGCGCGCTCGCCCATGTCGGCCAACAAGCACTCGGTTTCCGTGGTGAGCAAGGATAGGCCGCGCAAATCGACGATCTGCAAGGCGCCATAGACTTGGTGCAGATGTGTCGCTGCATTTCGCAGCGGCGTGGTTTCGCTGCCATTCCAGTCCGCCAGGGTCTGCCGCGCGGCCTGGAGTGCCCCGTCGAGCTCCTCCTTGATCCAGGTGAGCGACCCCAGGTCGAATTCCATCCTCTTCATGCTCATCGGCTCGACTCCTTGGTGGGTAGGTCGGTGTCGCCCGGGGACGAGCTTTCTGCGGGTGGGCGGTGACGGCGCACGGCGTCGAGCAGCTCGTTTTTGGTGAAGGGCTTGGTCAGGTATTCGTCCGATCCGACGATGCGCCCCCTGGCCCGGTCGAACAGGCCGCATTTGCTCGAGAGCAGGATTACCGGAATGTCGCGGAAACGGACGCTGTTCTTGAGCAGCGCACAGGTCTGGTAGCCGTCGATGCGCGGCATCATGACGTCCACGAAGATGACTTCGGGGTGGTGGTCGGCGACCTTGGCGAGGGCATCGAAACCATCGGTCGCCAGGATGACTTCACAGCCGGCCCGTTGCAGGAAAATTTCGGCGCTGCGACGGATGGTATTGCTGTCATCGATCAGCATCACCTTGACACCGGCCAGGTCGTCGATCATGTCCACGCCGTTCTCCGTGTGGGGTCGGGAAGCGTTCCGCGCCGGACGGCTTCGGCCAGTGGGGAACGTCTGGGGCTGGCCCCCGCAGCACGGGGTCTTCCTCCATGACGACGGTTTCCAGGGAAGAGTATTCTCTACGGAGCAGCCTTAAATTGAAACCATCTCGAAGTCTTCCTTGCGTGCGCCGCATTCCGGGCAGGTCCAGTTGGGAGGGACATCCTCCCAGCGGGTGCCCGCAGGGATGCCTTCGTCCGGACTGCCCTGGGCTTCGTCGTAGAGATAACCGCAGAGCAGGCACATCCAGGTTTGATATTCCATAGTCGGGGGCAGCGGGTGCTTATGTAATAAAATCACATTCTGCCCCGCCAACTCGATAACGCCAAGCATGTCCACTTTCGTTCCCGCAACGCCTCCGCCCATCGTGCTGGTTTTCGCCGGCACTGATCCGACCGGAGGGGCCGGTCTTCAGGCCGATATCCTCACCCTGGCCAGCCTGGGCTGCCATGCGCTCTCCGTCGTCACGGCCGTCACGGTGCAGGACACCGTGGGCGTGGACGACTTCCTGCCCATGGAGGCCGATTGGATCGCCGACCAGGCGCGCAGTGTCCTGGAGGACATGCCGGTGGCGGTGATCAAGATCGGCATGATAGGCAGCGTCGAGGCGGTCGCCGCCATCGCCGAGGTGGTTTCCGACTACCCGGACATCCCGTTGGTGCTCGATCCGGTGCTTACTTCCGGGCGCGGCGATACGCTGGCCAACGAGGAGTTGATGAGCGCCCTGATCGACCTGCTGCTGCCGCAGACCACTGTGCTGACCCCCAACAGCATCGAGGCGCGGCGCCTGGCGGAAGGTCCGGTCGAGGAGGAGGAGGGCGACGAGCCGGAAGCCGATTCCGTGGGGGCTGCCGATCTGGCCACTTGCGCGCGCCAGTTGATCGACCTGGGTTGTGAATTCGTGCTCATCACCGGCGCCCACGAGCAGGGCGCGGAGGTGGTCAACACCCTCTATAACACCCGCGGCGTGGTGCATCGCCAGTTATGGGAGCGCCTGCCTGGCTCCTATCACGGTTCCGGTTGCACACTGGCCGCCGCCCTCGCCGGTTTCCTGGCCTTGGGCCAGGGTGTGGCCGAGGCGGCCAAGGAAGCCCAGGCCTACACCTGGAAGACCCTGAAGCATGCCTACCGGCCCGGCATGGGCCAGTTCATTCCGGATCGCATGTACTGGGCGCACAAGGATGATGAGTAGGCCCGAGGCCAGAGGGGGAGGGGAGCTTGGGGCGGCAGCGCCGGCCAGCTTGAGCGGCCTCTATGCCATCACACCGGATTGGGTGGAGACGCGGCGCCTGCTCGCCGCAACCGAGGCCATCCTCGCAGGCGGCTGCCGCATCCTGCAATACCGCAACAAGTCGGCGGACCACGCGCTTCGGCAAGAACAGGCGCTGGCGCTGCGTTTGTTGACGCGACGCTTTGACGCGCTGCTGATCATCAATGATGAGGTCGATCTGGCTGTGTACGCCCAGGCCGACGGCGTGCATCTGGGAGAAGACGATGGCGAGCTCGCCGCCGCTCGCGCCCGTCTGGGGGCCGCAGCCATCCTCGGCGCGTCCTGCTACCATAGCCTGGATTTGGCCCGGCGCGCCGAGCTCGCCGGGTGCGATTATGTCGCCTTCGGCGGCTTCTACGCCTCGCCCACCAAGCCGCAGGCGGGGCGTGGTGAAGCCTCTATCCTGTCCGCAGCGCACGCCGCCACGAGCCTGCCGGTCTGCGCCATCGGTGGCATTACCGTGGAGAACGCCGGCCCGCTGCTGGCCGCGGGTGCGGACATGCTGGCGGTGATCTCCGCCCTCTATGATGCCCCCGATCCTGGCCTGGCCGTGGGCGCATTCACCCGGCTTTTCGAGCTGCCATGTTGAAACACCCTGTCGCGGCCGGGAGGCCGCTCCATCCTGCTGTACCCTAAGGAAAATCCATGACTTCCCGCAACGACCAACTCTTCCTGCAATCCCAAAAAGTCATTCCCGGTGGCGTGAATTCGCCGGTGCGCGCCTTCCGTTCGGTGGGCGGCACGCCGCGCTTCTTCACGAAAGGGCAGGGTAGCCGGGTCTGGGACGCGGATGGCAAGAGCTATCTCGATTACGTTGGTTCCTGGGGGCCGCTGATCCTGGGCCACGCCGATGCGGACGTGGTGCGCGCGGTCCAGGAGACCGCCGCCTTGGGTCTGTCTTTCGGCGCGCCCACGGAAATGGAATTGCGTATGGCGGAAAAACTGGTCGCCTTGTTGCCCAGCCTGGAGAAGTTGCGACTGGTCAGCTCCGGCACCGAGGCCACCATGAGCGCGATCCGTCTGGCGCGCGGCTACACGGGCCGCTCCTCGCTGGTCAAGTTCGAAGGCTGCTACCACGGCCATGCCGACAGCCTGTTGGTGAAGGCCGGCTCCGGCCTGCTCACCTTCGGCCAGCCCAGTTCCGCCGGCGTGCCTGCCGACTGTTCCGGCCACACCCTGGTGCTGGACTACAACGACATCGCCCAGGTTGACGCGCTGTTCGCCGCGAAGGGCGGCGAGATTGCCTGCGTCATCGTCGAGGCCGTGGCCGGCAACATGAACCTCATCAAGCCGAAGCCCGGTTTCCTGGAAGCCTTGCGCGAGAACTGCACGAAACACGGCGCCGTGCTGATTTTCGACGAGGTCATGACCGGCTTTCGCGTCGGCCTGGGTAGCGTGCAGGGCCTCTACGGCATCACCCCGGATCTGACCACTCTGGGCAAGGTGATCGGTGGCGGCCTGCCGGTGGGCGCTTTCGGGGGACGCGCCGAGATCATGGATCAGTTGGCCCCTCTGGGCCCCGTCTACCAAGCCGGCACCTTGTCGGGTAACCCGGTGGCCGTGGCCGCGGGCCTGGCAACCCTGGAAAAAATTTCCGCGCCTGGCTTCTTCGAGACGCTCACCGCCAGTACGCAACGCCTGGTGGCCGGACTCAACGCCGCCGCGCGCGATGCCGGCGTCCTCGCCTGCGCCGATTCGGTGGGCGGGATGTTCGGACTCTATTTCCGCGCCACGCCGCCTGTTTCCTACGCGGAAGTCATGGAAAGTGACCGCGAAGCGTTCAACCGCTTCTTCCACTTGATGCTGTTGGAAGGCGTCTACCTCGCACCTTCCGCCTTCGAGGCCGGTTTCGTTTCGGCGGCGCACTCGGACGCCGACATCGACGCCACCGTGGCGGCCGCCGCCCGCTGTTTCGAGAAGTTGGCGGATTAAGCCATCCGATGACAGAGGCCCTTTCCCCCGAGGACCATTTTCGTCTGCAAGTCCTGCTGGCGCAGGATCTGCTGGCGGTGCGTATCGATGAGTCCGAATCCAGCCCGGCGCTGTATGCGCTCACCGACCGGGGCGAGGCACGCATCCCGCTCTTTCCCAACACTCGCCTGGACAAATATCTGCGCCACCTGCGCGAGCTGCTTTCCGGCCATGCACTGGGTTCGCCCGGCGGTTACCCGGTTTTCCTGACGCGTTGGACCCGGCATGGTCAGATGGAAGGCTTGAATCTCGGCCGCTTGCTGCTGACGGGAGAACCCGAGGCGGTGGTGGCCGTGGTGCATTCTCCCGGCCTCTCCGATGAATTGGCGCGCCATGCCTGGTGGGCCATGCCTTCCATCGAGAACGCGCGCTTGATGTTGAGCCGTGAGGCCGTGGCGCGGGGCAGCATGGGGCCGGTGCTGGCGAATTATCTGGTCGAACACCTGCCCTTCTTGCAGGACGAGCACCTGGACATCATGGATACCGTCGTCGTGCTGCTGAATTCCGGCGCCCTCTCGGATGAGCAGCGCGCGGCCATCTGGCGTCGCGGCGAGCGGGTCAACACCCATTACGTGGGGTTTCTCGAAGTGGCGGGGTGGGATAAACCGCAGCCCTTACCCCTGCCGCTGCCGGCGCGCACCGCTGCGTCGATGGTGGCCGAGGAGGCCGCTGTCCTGGCTCGCGCCTTCGCTGCCCAGGGCCAGACCTTTCTCTTTGCCGCAGCCGAAATCCTGGAACATCCGGAAACTCAGGATGTGGTCAACCGCACGCTCGATGCCATCGGCCGCTATTTCGCGGACGGGTGGCAGCAGCCCTACGAGGTGCCGCTGCTACAGGCTGCGGCGAGGCTGGCGCGGGTTGGGTCCGCCCAGGTGGCGCCCATCTTCGCCCGCAGTTCGGCCATCGGCTCCCTGATGCGGCGCAAGATCGAGCCGGTGGTGGCGCCTATCCTGGAAGACATCCGCACCCTGCTCAAGGGCTGAATGTTATCCCTCCACCAGTAGTCCCAGCCTGCGTGCCAGCCATTTTGTCGTGGGCGCCTGGATCAGGATGGTCATCAACACGGCCAGGAAGGTGACTGAGGCGATCATCTGAGCGCCTGGCGCTTTCATGCCCAGAAGGAGGCCGGCGAGGGCGGCCGGGATGACCCCGGTTTCACGGGTCCAGCACATGAACAGGAGTTCCTCCTTGCTCCATTTGGCACGGCGGTCTGGGCCCGCGCAGAGGAATACGGCCAGAGGCCGGGCGACGAACATCATCACCAGCACCACAGCGGCACCCCCCAACAGATACTGGTTCATCAAGGCGAAATCCACCTGAGCGCCCAGCAGCAGGAAGATGAACATGCGCATGATGAGGGCGGTGGTGGAGACATATTCCTCCAGGCGCTCACTCTCGTGTTCTTCCATCTTGAAACCGAAGGATGCCTTGTTGCCGATCACCATGCCGAACACGAACACCGCCATGAAGCCGCTGGCGTGGGCACCATCCGCACCCATGTAGGCGCCGATGACGGCCATCAGGCTGACCAGGGGCGCGTATTCGGCGAGGAAATCCCATTTCTCGTGGGCGATCAGGAGTGCTGCGAGATAACCTAGCACACCACCCAAAACAATGCCTAAGCCTGCCTGCCAGAGCAGATCCTTGAGCGCCGTGGCGAGGGAGAACTCGCCCGTGCCCATGGCCACACCCAGAACCGCGAAGGTGGCAATGGCACCCATGGCGTCGTTGAAAGCCGACTCGCTCATGACCGTCTGCGCCACTCGGTCCTTGATCTTTACCTGTTTGAAGATGGGCACCAGGGTTGCCGGATCGGTGGATGCCAGGGAGGCTCCCAAAAGCAGGGCGACGATGATCGGCACTCCGAGCAGATAGTGTGCGGCCAGGCCGGTGACGGCGCCCGTGATGACCACCCCGACAGTGGCGATGGCCGCAATGGTGATCCAGACTTCCTTGAGCACATTGAAGCGCAGCGAGGCGCCGCCGTCGAACAGGATGTAGCAGGACCCGAAGATCAGGATGACCTGGTTCAAGGCGGAATCGGCCTTGACGTGGATCAGACCCAATGCATCCGGCCCCAGGGCGAGCCCTACCAGCAGAAACAGCGCCACGTCGGGCACCTTGAGCTTCGAGGCCAGCAGGCCCGTGGCCGTGCCGATGGCCAGGATCAGACCGAACAGCAACAGGACATGTTTTGCAACTTCGACCGAACCTGCGGCTTCCATAAACGGCTCCAAGGGTAAAAGGCCGGAGTTTAGCCGCGTTGGCGGATCTGGCGTATTACACCTCGGTGTCAGCGTGTCATCACGTACGCAAAGTGCAAGGCCCAGTCCTTGTCAGTCCTGATCTATCGGCAAATCACTGTAGTCGGTGAGGCTTAGACCCTGTTATCCTGATCGGCTTCGCAGGGATTCATCATCCTGTAACCCCGGTGCGAGAGCATGGCCACTTCGTGGGTAAGTTTCTGGCACGAAGTGTGCTTGCTGTTTTACTGAGTCCAACCTCGCCTATCCATGGGGGGCCTGATGCATCACCTTCCCGCGTCACCTTCCTTCGTCACCTTCCTCTTACCGCCACCCCCATCCTGGCCTGCTGAATTGTCCACCGAATTGACCACCGAATTGACCACCGAATTGACCACCGAATTGACCACTCTCTTCCTCAACTTCCTGGACGCCAGTACACCGTCTGGTGCCGCGCGCTATTTGGGTTACCTGGCCGTGTGCGAAGCAGGATACATGGCAAACACGCGACCTTCTGACACCCCATGATTTCCCTGTTCGTGTCCTTGCTGCTGTTCTGGCTGCTGCTCAATGGTTCCCTGGCCGGCGATGTCGTGATGGTCGGCGTCGCCGCGTCCTTGTTGCTTGCCTTCCTGTTTCGCGACGGCCTCGCGATCTTTGCGGAATGGCGCCCCAATACCCTTGCGACGACCGTGCGCTATTTCTTTTTCTTCCTCAAGGAACTGGTCAAGGCGAACCTCAATGTGGCGAAAATCGTCCTGGCACCCTCCCTGCCGCTGACGCCGGGCTTCGTCAAGGTGCGTACCAGGCTGAAAAGCCGCATGGGACGGCTGCTCCTGGCCAACTCGATCACCCTCACGCCGGGCACCCTCACGGTCGACATGGATGGTGAATGGCTCTACATCCATTGGGTGTCGGTGGACTCCGCCGAGATCGAGGCAGCCACGGCCGCCATCGTCACCGGTTTCGAGGAATATCTCGAGGTCATGTATGGTTGAATTCCTGATTTATATCGCGGCGATGCTGGTAGGGCTGGCTTTCCTGCTCGCCCTCTATCGCTTCTTCAAGGGGCCGTCTGCCGCCGACCGCGTGGCTGCTTTCGATGTCCTGACCATCATCACGATCACCGTAATCGTGCTGGTCGCCTTGGTTGAAGGGCGTGCCATCTATCTCGATGTGGCGCTGATCTACGCGCTGCTGTCCTTTCTCGGCGTCATCGTGGTCGCCCGCTATCTGGAGCGAGGCCTGTGATGAATACGGTGTTAGGACTGCTAGGTGGCCTCTTCCTGATCGCGGGCGCGGCCTTCCTGCTGTTTGGCGGCTTGGGGCTGGTGCGCATGCCCGATGTGTTCAACCGCATCCAGGCCGGCACCAAGGCTACGACCCTGGGTACCCTGTTCAGCCTGGCGGGTGCAGCCTGTCTGCAACCCGAGTGGACGCTGAAGTTGATGCTGATAGGCTTGTTCATCCTCTTCACCAACCCGATCTCGTCCCAGGTGCTCGCCCGCGCGGCGCACCGCAGCCATGCCGAAAAGTCCGCGCTGACTGCGGTCGATCGGCTAGAAGACGACCAGGGAGCCTGAGCATGAGCCTGCTGCTGACCGCCATGACCCTCGTGCTTTGCATCGCCATGATCGTCGCCGCCTTCGTGGCCATCCTGGGCAAAAGCCTGCCCATCGCCATCCTCGCCGCCGGACTGGTCAGCCTTGTGGCCTCGGTGCTGTTCGTCATCCTGGCTTCGCCCGATGTCGCCATGACCGAAGCGGCCATCGGCAGCGGGCTTTCCACCTTCCTGTTCTTCTTCGTGCTGGGCCGGGTACGCGGTGGCGAACGGGATGGCGAGGACGAGCCTGGGAGTGAACATGGTTAAGCGTCTGCTTGCACTCCTGCTGCTCGCCGCCATCGGCGGCATCTTCACTACCCTTGTGCTCGGCTATATGCCCGACGCCGAACTGAACAACACCGCCCGTTACTACGCCGACCATACCGCCGCCGACATCGGTTCGGCCAACCTCGTCACCGCCATCGTCATCACCTATCGTGGCCTGGATACCCTGGGTGAGGTCACGGTGCTGTTCCTGGCTGCGGCCATACTCGGGCTGGTTCTGGCGCGCGGCCGGCGCCAGGTGCAGGCCAGGAGGGAATTGACCCCGGTAGGAGAATTACTGACGACCGGTAGCCGTGTCCTCGTGCCCCTCATCATGCTGCTGGGCGTCTATGTCTTCGTCAACGGCCATCTGACGCCGGGGGGCGGCTTCCAGGGCGGTGCGGTCATCGCCTCGGGCGTGCTGTTGCTGCTCCTGACCGACCCGCTGAGGCAATTCGCCCATACCCTGATCGCCGCGGTCGAATCGCTCGCCGGGGTCTTCTATGTCGCGATCGGCCTCATGGGCCTGTTCCTGGCCGGTGGATTCCTCGACAACCGCTTCCTGCCCATAGGCACCCTGGGCGCGCTGTTCTCTGCCGGCGCGATCCCGATCATCTATACGCTCATCGGTCTCAAGGTCGGTGCCGAATTCTCGGTGATGCTGTCCGATCTTTCTGATACGGAGGCATTATGATGATCCATCTGGCCATGGCCACCGGCTTTCTCCTGATCCTGATCGGTTTTTATGGCGCGCTCAGCAACCGCAACCTCTTGCGCATGATCGTCGCCTTCACCATCGCCGACAGCGGGGTCAACCTGGTCATCGTCGCCATCGGCTACATGCCCGGCAGAACCGCGCCCATCCTCGACGCCACAGTGAAGGCCGGTGACGCGGCCGCCCGCGTCATCGACCCGGTGCCGCAGGCGCTGGTGCTCACCGCCATCGTCATCGGCGTCGGCGTCACCGCGCTGATGCTCGCCTATGCGTACAAGCTCTACGAGAAGAAGCGCAGCCTCGATATCGCGAAGTTTACCGAGCTGAGAGGGTAGCCATGCCCAATGCCCTATACCTCATCGTGGCGGCGCTGGCCGCTTCCTTCGTGCTGGGACTGTTGAGCCCGAAGCGCTGTGGCATCGCCTACGCGATCACCCTGGTAACGTTGGCCTTCATGGCCTGGGTATCCGCCGGCTGGCTCTGGGCCTTTGTGGTGGGAGGGGCACAGCCGGTCGAGATACTCACCGCCGGGGCCTTGCCGCCCTACGCCATCAACCTGCGCATGGGCAGGGCCGAGGCGGCCATGACGCTGCTGATCAATCTGACTGGCTTGCTTTCGGCCCTCTACCTGAAAGAGTCGCTGTTCAAACTGGGGCACCGCGGCATGGCGGTGCTGTTGGTCGCCATCATGGCCTTCTGCGGCATCGTCCTCACCCGCGATCTTTTCAATCTGTTCGTCTTCTTCGAACTCGCGGCCATCTCGACCGCTGGGCTGATCTTGCTTTCCGAGGATGATCGGGCGCTGTCGGCAGGTTTCAAGTACCTCATCGTTTCCCAGTTCGTCTCGACTTTCCTCTTGATCGGCATCCTCTTCGCCTATCACGCCACCGGCACGCTCAACATCGATACCATGGCCACCAGCGCGCGCCTGCTCCAGGTCGGTGCGCAGGGCTTCACCTTGGCCTTCTTCCTGATGTTCATCGCCCTGGTCACCGAGTTGAAGCCCTTCCCGGCCAACGGTTGGGCGCTGGATATCTACGAATCGGCGCATCCAGCCTACTCGGCGATTTTTTCCGCCGCAGCGGCGACCGCTTCCCTCTATGCCGTCGACAAACTGCTGCTGATCGGCGGGGCGAGCTGGTATCCAATGGCGAGCGGCATAGGCATCCTCACCTTCCTGGCGGCCAATCTCTTCGCCCTGCCGCAGAGCAATGACCGGCGCTTGCTGGGCTACTCGTCGGTGGCGCAGATCGGCCTGATCCTCGTGGTGCTGGGCCAGCGCGACCTCCTGGGCGAGAGCACATCGTTCATCGCCATCGGTCTGCTGGTATCGCACGCCGTGGCCAAGGCCGGGCTGTACTGGCTCTCCGGCCTGGTTCAGAAAAGAAATCTCATCGACTGGGCGGCCCTGCGCGGCCACCCCTTCCTCGTCTTCGCCTTCATTACCTTCGTCGCCATGCTCACCAGCCTGCCGCCCTTCCCGGGTTTCTACGCCAAGTGGGAACTGGTGCGCATGCTCGCGGGCGGCGGCCGGCTGGCATTGCTGGCGTTGATCCTGGTCGGGGCCTTGATCGAGGCGGGCTATCTGTTCCGCTGGTTCGGCTACATCCTCAAGCGCGAACCGCCCACCGAAGCCGTCAGCGGCGAAGTGCACAAGCTCGTGCCGGTCTTCGTCGCCGTGCTGGCCGGCTGGGCGCTGGGCTATCTCTGGGGCGACCTGTCGGGTACCGGTCGCCACAACCTGCTCCTTGCCCTGCCGCTGGTGTTCGCTGTTGGTTTCCTGTTGCTCGACTGGCTGCCCGCCTGGGTGAAGAACACGCTGGCCATCACCGGCATGGTCGCGTTCTTTTTCCTGACCTACACGGAATACGACCCGCTGCGGCTGATCTTCGCCCTCATCTTCCTCATCGGTGGCGCGATCACCCTGCTCGCCAGCTACGATGCTCACGGCCGCCGTATCGGTTTTTACCCGGCGGCGATGCTGATGGTTGCCGGCATGGTGATGTTGGTCCGCGCCAAAGATTCCTTCGAATTCTTCGCCGCCTGGGAGTTGCTGACCATCGGTTCCTATTTCCTCATCCTGCGCGGCAAGCATTCCGAGCCGCATGCGCTCTCCTACCTCCTCTTCTCGCTGGGTGGCGCTTTCCTGATCCTCGCCGGTTTTGCCATTGCAGCACAGGGCGTGGCGCCGTTCCCGATCAGCGCACTAGGCCAGGTGGCACCGTCCCTCGCCCCTTGGGTGTTCGTCCTGCTCGCCACCGGATTCATGACCAAGACCGCCGCCATCGGCCTGCATATCTGGCTGCCAGGCGCGCACGCCGAGGCCGAGACCGATGTCTCGCCCATGGTTTCCGGCATCCTGCTCAAGGCGGGATTGTTCGGCCTGTTCGTCCTGCTCATGACCATGGGCAAACAACAGCTCTATGGCATCGAGCTGACCCATGTTCTGCTCTGGATCGCCGCCTTCACCGCCTTGCTGGGCAACCTGATGGCGGTCTTCCAGGAAGATGCCAAGCGTCTGCTCGCCTATTCCTCCATCGGCCAGATGGGCTATGCCCTGTTCGGCCTGGCTTTGATGAACCACCTCGGCTGGCTGATGGCGCTGATGTTCGTGATCAACCACTACATCTACAAATCCATGCTGTTTCTCTCGGTCGGCGGCGTGGCCAAGCGCACCGGCACCCGCGAGATGTACCGCATGGGCGGCTTGATCCGGCTGATGCCGCTGTCCTTCATTGCCGTACTCATCGGCATCATCGCCGTCTCGGGCGTGCCGCCCTTGTCCGGTTTCGGCGGTCGCTGGATTTTCTACAATGCCATCCTGGCCTCAGACTACCGCATGCCCATGGTCATCATCTTCCTGGCCGGGCCGGTCGCCTTCCTCTATCTGTTCCGCCTGATCCACAGCATATTCCTGGGCCAGTTGAAGGATGAGTTGCGGCGGGTGAAAGAAGCACCATTCTGGATCGTCCTGCCGCAGATGCTCTATGTCGGCCTGCTGCTGGCCTTCGCCCTGGTGCCGGGTCTGGTTCTGCGCCGGGTCGACAGCTATCTCAACCTGTTCTTCCCCGAGGGCGGCCTGCACTGGGAGGGCTTCGAGATCACCAGCGATTATGGCTACTGGAACCCCGTTGCCATCATGATCGTGGTCGCGGTCATCTTCGTTTCTCTCTTCGCCTGGCTGCTGTTCGTCAACCGCCGCGCGCAGAAGGTCAAGCAGTTCAATATCGTCTTTTCCGCCGAACGCCCGTACCGGCCGGAAACTACCCATTTCGCCTGGAATTTCTTCGCCCCCTATCGCAAGGCCCTGGGCTTCCTGGTGCAACCCTACGCCACGAATTTCTGGGGGACGCTGACCGACATCCTGCACACTGCGGGCGATCTGGCGCGCCGGCTCTACGACGGCAACGGCCAGAGCTATGCCTTCCACTTCCTGGTGTTCGTCGTCGTCGTCTTCGGAATGGGGCTCTAGCCATGCAATTCGACTGGATGAAGATACCCTACTCACTATTGACCTTGTTCATCGTGGTCAATTTCGGCATGATCCTCACGGCCTTCATCGCCAAGATCGCGGCGCGGGTCGGCCGCCGTAATGGCATCCGGATCTGGCAAAACTATGCCGACCTGATCAAGAGTTACGGATCGCGCAGCTCGATCACGCACGGCGCGATGTTCTATTTGGCCCCGGTGTTCCGGCTCACCGGCGGCGTCGGTCTGCTGCTGTTCGTGCCCACGATCTACGGCTCCTCCATGTTCTCGAACCTGTCGTTCGCGGGCGATTTGATCCTGGCCCTCTACTTCGTATTCTTCGGTACCCTGGGCATGGCGCTGGGTGCGGCCGAGAGCGGCCACCCGCATGCGGCCATCGGCGTCAGCCGCGGCCTGTCGCAGGTCACCACCTCCGAACTGCCCCTGGCTCTGGCCGTGTACTCGGTGGCGTTGCAATATCACACACTTTCGGTCACGGCCATCGTCGCGGCGCAACAAGGCGGCTTCGAGCATTGGACCTTGTTCACCAATCCGCTGGCAGTGGCGGCGGCAATGCTGGCCTTCCTGGGCTCGATGATGCGTCCGCCCTTCGATGTGGTGCTAGCACCACAGGAGATCCCGATCGGGCCGCCGACCGAGTACCACTCCTCCTACCTCGCGCTGATGCAGACCAACCGCGCGATCTATCCGATCGCCAAGATCGTCGTCTACATGAATCTGTTCTTTGGGGGGGCTGGCAACTGGCCGGTGTTCTTCCTCAAGGTCTTCCTGATCTACATGGTTTCTGTCTTTGTCGGCGTCGTCTTCCCGCGCTTCCGGGTCGAACAATCGATCCGCTGGTTCCTGATCTGGGCGGTGCCCCTGGGTATCCTTTCCATCATGTTGGTCTGAAGGTGGATATGAAAGAAGAACTGCTAAAACGCACGGTCAAAGGCCCGGACGGCGTCGAATTCGAGGTCGAGCCACTGCGCGACTACTACTGCGAAGCCGCGCCCACGGTGATGCACGGCGCTTACATCAAGATCGTCGAAGACCTGTTCAACTGGGCGCGCGCCGAATCGCTCTGGATATTGGGCTTCGGTACCGGCTGCGGCGCCATCGAGATGCGCCCGCTGATGACACCGCGTTTCGACGCCTACCGCTACGGCATCCAGTGGCGCCCAACCCCGCGCCAGGCCAATCTGCTGGTCATCTCCGGCTATCTTTCGGTGAAGACGCTTAAGCGCGCCATTCGCGCCTACGAGCAGATGCAGAACCCGAAATACGTCGTGGGCTTAGGTTCCTGCACCATCAACGGCGGCATGTACTGGGACTCTTACAACACCATCAAGCGCCTAGACCAGTACCTGCCGGTCGATATCTACATCGCCGGCTGCATGCCGCGCCCGGAAGCGCTGCTGGCAGGGTTCGAAGATTTGAAGAAACTGATCCGCACCGGCCAAGCCGAGGGTGCCAACCAGTACGCCGAGCGCTTCGACTGGTACAAGACCAATCAGAAGCAGGTCATCCACGACTGGGACATGCCGGAATACAACTGGTAGCCATGAACACGATGCGCGAACTCCACGAACGCCTGAAATGCCTGTATCCCCTGGGCGAACTGACCGAGCAGCGGCACACTCGGCCGCTAGCCTTCGTCAGCCTGCCGGTCGCGTACCTGCGCCCGACCCTGCTGCATCTGCGCGACCTGGAGGGCTACACCCACCTGGTTTTGCTGACCGCCGTTGACTGGCTGGAGGACGGACAGTTCCAGCTCACCTATCTGCTCTCGAACCGCACTCAGGCGCGCGACATCGGTCTGCGCGTGTTCCTGCCGCGCGATGGCGCGACGATGGCCAGCATCCACGACCTTTGGCCTACCGCCGCGACCTACCAGCGCGAACTGCGCGAGATGTTTGGCATCGACTTTCCCGGCAGCCCGGGCGTGAATGACGATTTCATGCTCGAAGGCTGGATCGACATGCCGCCGTACCGGCGCGACTTCGATACCAGAAAGTTTGCCGCCGAAAACTTCAGCCAACGGCCCGGTCGTGCCAGCAACGACCCGGAGCAGTATATGAAAGCCAAACTCTATCCGGGCGAGAACTGAGGTGACCACCCCCACGCTCACTTCGTTCGCTGCCCCCCGAGGGGGCGCATCAGTACCTTGGAACGGTCCGGCGGTACTGATGACCACCCCCACGCTCACTTCGTTCG
>CAISDD010000368.1 GCA_903883985.1 uncultured Pseudomonadota bacterium
CATCCAGTGGACGTAGGACCGCGCTCCTTTCTGACCTGGAGGACCCCTCACCCAGCCCTCTCCCCGACGGCTCGCCATTGATCTTAGGCGGAGCTATGTACTGGCAATTTTGGAAGAAATCGGAGATTGGTAGCGGGTGAAATTCGCGACATCGGCTGAATGGGCACAACGAGAATTTGGCAAAGCGAAGGTAAAGGACACGCGATGGCTGACGAGGCTTGTGTTGGTGGCGGCACAGGCAGCCCGACGACCTGCGGGCAAGGTGACAGAAGTATTCGGAAATGATGCCGACCGGCAGGGGGCGTATGGATTGCTGGAAAGCGAAGACGTCACCGGCGGGCAGGTGGGGGCCTCGATGTTTGAGGCATGTGCGGAGCGATGCGCGGGTGAGGAGTTCGTTTTCTGCGCGGTGGATGGCAGCAGCCTGACTGTGACCGATTCGAGCGGCGACAAGGACCTGGGCTCCATCGGGACACACAGCCAAGGGGCGCGGGGGGTAAAGGTGATCAGTGCCCTGGCCATCTCGGACAAAGGGGTGCCGCTGGGGCTGACCTCCCAAGTGTGGTGGAAACGGACCGCATCGCTGAAGAAGCGAATAGAGCGAAAGCATAGGGATTTGCGGCGAACCGAGGAGAAGGAGATTCAACGCTGGTTGGATACGATGGACCAGTCGCGGCAGGTTATGAGCCAGCATGCACCGCGCACGAAACTATGGTTCCAGCTCGACCGCGAAGGCGATGCCTGGCCGATCCTCCAGCAAGCCGATCAGGATGGGCACTGGTTCACGATTCGCGGAAACCACGACCGACGCGTGATCCTGGAGGATGGGCGGCAGACGTACCTTCGCAGCCTGGTGGCGCAGCAGCCTGTGGTTACGCACTACGAACTGCAGGTTTCTGGAGCCTCCAGGAGGACAGAGCGTGTAGCGAAGATGGTCGTCCAAACCTGCAACGTGACACTCGACTTTCGAAACAAGAGGACCAAGGAGCATTTCTCCAAACAGGTCAACGTGGTGCTCGCGCGTGAGCAAGGCACAACGCCATCAGGGGAGAAACCCATCGAGTGGTTGTTGCTCACGAATCGACCGGTCGCCACTGCCAAGAACATCAAGCAGATCGTGTTCGGTTATGCCCAAAGGTGGCGCATAGAGGATTTCCACCGGACCTGGAAGAGCGGCACCTGCCGGGTTGAGGAATCGCAACTGCGGTCTGCCGAAGCGCTCATCAAGTGGGCTACTATTCTGGCCGCTGTGGCTGTCCGCGCAGAACGTATCAAGCACCTGTCCAGGCAAGAGCCAGATCGGCCTGCCACCGACGAATTCAGCCCGGTAGAGATCCGGGCCATTACCCTCCTGCGCTTCGGCAAGTCCGCGAAGAAACGCTTGCAGGACTCACAAGTCCCAACCCTCGCCCAGGTAAGCCTATGGCTGGCCCAGATAGGCGGCTACACCGGCAAATCTTCCGGCGGACCGCCTGGTAGCGTGACTCTCACACGCGGGTTGAAGGAAGTTGCCGCCGTCGTGCGCGCTTTCGATGCCTTGGAGGCGGACTGTGACTAATGGCGAGGCCAGCCGGGGAGAGGGACAGGGTGAGGGGCCATCGAGATAGCCGGCTTCATGGGGCAAAAAGGTGACAGGAATCCGGG
>CAISDD010000369.1 GCA_903883985.1 uncultured Pseudomonadota bacterium
CAACGCGCCAAGCAGCAGGCCCAACGGCAGGAACAGCAACGCGCCAAGCAGCAAGCCCAACAGCAGGAACAGCAACGCGGCAGGCAGCAAGCCCAAGATCGGGAACAGCAGCGCGCCAGGCAGCAGGCCCAACAGCAGGAACAGCAACGCGGCAGGCAGCAGGCCCAACAGCAGCGCGCCAGGCACCAATCCCAAGATCAGGAACAGCAGCGCGCCAAGCAACAGGCCCAACAGCAATCACCTAGGGACGGACGCCGGTTCGGGGTGCAAGATCAGTTGGGGCAACCCCAGCAGCCTGGCGGGACCCGCCAACCCGGCCATCCGGGGCAACCTCCCGCGATCGTGCAAGGTTCGCAATCACCCAGGGATGGACGCCGGTTCGGTGTGCAAGATCAGTTGGGGCAACCTCCTGCGACCGTGCAAGGTTCGCAACCACCTAGGGACGGACGCCGGTTCGGTGTGCAAGATCAGTTGGGACAACCCCAGCAGCCTGGTGGGACCCGCCAACCCGGCCATCCGGAGCAATCTCCTGCAGCCGCGCAAGCTCAGCAGCTACCTCTTGACGGACGCCGGCCCGGGACGGATGCACGCCGGTCTACACCAGCGCAACCCGTCGCTGTCGACCGCGCCACCAGCGTGGTTCCGCACGGGGATCGCAAGAGCTTCGATATTCGTCACAAGAACCCCGACGGTTCGCAGATGGTAATAAAGAACAAGCTCCTACCCGACGGGACGGAAAGAGTGACCGGTTTCAAACAGACCGAGAATTCACGCGAAGGGACCACCACGCGCATTTATTCGGATGGGCGCCGTGTGACACAGGGACGCGACTTTGAACGTCGTAAAGTGGGCAGCGGGATGGACTTCGTCACGAAGCGGAACGGTCTTCGTGAGGCGGCGCTGCCCGATGGCAAGCCTGCATTTAAAGATCGATTCACCTCAATTCGCGAGCGGGATGGCAGGGAACGCCGGGTAATCGAGCGGACGCAGTATGCGCACTGGTCGCATGGTCGTGTGGAACATGAAGAGCGACCGAGGGTTCACCATTACGACGTGGGTCGTATCCACGGTGAGCCCGTAGCCGAATACCGCCCGTCGCGTTTTGCGCCGGAAGAGTACCGCGGCTTTCACTCGCGCTTCGCCGCTCCGGTGGCGGTAGCAGCGACGGCAGCATGGGTGGCATTTGGTTCCCCTGCCACGAGCTACGACGACCCGGTGGATCTGATGGGGGATATGCAGATCTCCTCCGGGTTTGAAGAGGGTTACGCCAATTCAACGCCTTCCGACGAGATGCCGGTATCTGACGCACCGGAAGCTGCGGCGCTTCGCAACCAGATGGCTGCCATGCAGCAACAGGTCAACACCAATGTTCAGGGCAACAAGTCACTCAAGGAGAAATTGGAAGGGGTGGATGTTCAGGCTGCTTCTTCGCAGGTGCAGCAGGCGGTGGGCAGCGCGGGACCGGTGCAGATTTCCGAGCAAGTCCGCCAGCAGGTGCGCCAGCAGGTGCGCCTAAGTGTCGCCATGCATCAGAACGGTCGGTCCTTGGTGCTGGCCGATGTGCTGGCGTCCGGCTATGCATAGATTTACCTGTTTCAGACCGCGCAGCCCCTCAACGTGGAGGATGTGTCTGAGGGCGAGTGTTTCCTGAACACGGGCGATCTGATCGGTTTCTCGAAGCTGCCAGCCGGGGACAGCCCCCTTGCCGAAATGAAGGTCGTTGCCAGTGGCTCCAACAGTTGCCGGCCCGGCGAGTTGGTGCAAGTCCGCCTGACCGACCTGCAAGAGATGCTCAACGGCTTCAGCGAGCGGGTGGAGGACAACATGAAGCGCGTCAGCGCCTGTTCTGCCTCTGGTCGCTGCTAGCGATAACACAGTCTGCACATTGGGGGTCAATATGTTTTGCACAAATTGCGGCAAGGCCATAGAGCCGGATAAAAAATTTTGTCCGAACTGCGGCGCAAATCAGACAGATGAACCGCCGCCGATGCCGCCAACTTACGTGTCGGCTGTTGCCGCATCACCTGCGATGGCTGCACCCGCATCGGGGTCGCCAGCCCCTGCGCGTTCGGGCAAGCCAGCGTTGTGGGCGAGTGCCGTGGCGCTGGTTCTGGCGATAGTGGGGGGTGTGGGCTACTGGGGCTGGAACAACAAGGTGGCGAGTGACGAAGCCATACACAAGATGGCCAACGATGAGGCGTCTCGCAAAGTCGCCGATGCGGAAGCTGCCGAGATCAAGGCAGCCCAAGTCCTGCTGGAAAAGCACATCGCCGCCGAAGAAGCCCAGGCACAGGTCAATGCCCAAGGCACCACGCGCAAACGCTAAGGCCTTGACCGGCAGACCATTGTCCATAGAGATTTTTCTGAAAATCTGAGCGAGCGTCAAGTGTCCGATGTTGGCCCAGTTATGCCGGTCGCAATTAGGGCCCCGTAGTAGAGGTGGCAGCAAGCTGCTACCCGTCGACCAGCTCTCGCTGATACTTGCCGACAAGGCCCCCAGTGCTTGTTTGCCACAGGTGCTTAATTGACGCATCGCGTCAAATCAGGTACGGTATTTAGCTATGGCTGACAAACTTGCAATCATGCTGCTGACGGTCGACCCGGATCACCCTCATGTGTGCGGCACACCGTTCTTCCAGGCTGCTGCTGCTGCTGCGATGGACGTGGGTGTGGAGGTCTATTTTGCCAGTCGTTCCGTGCGCCTGTTGATCAAGGGCGTGGCCGAGAATATTTTCCCCAGCGACAACCAGACCAAATCAGTCTACGGCTTCATGAAGGATGCTTCCGATCTCGGCGTCAAATTCTTTGCCTGCGGCGGGGCGATGGAGCCTTGCGATGTGACCCAGGAGGAGCTGGTGCCGGAATGTACCGGCATTGCCGGCGCGGCGACCTTCGTCACCCGGGTCATGGATGACGACTGGAAGACGATTACCTATTGAGGAATGG
>CAISDD010000370.1 GCA_903883985.1 uncultured Pseudomonadota bacterium
CGTTTCGCCCTTGTATACCGTGCTCTCGCGCGTTTTCTCCGTGGTCTATTTCGCGTTCTTCCTGCTCATGCCTTGGTACACCAAGAACGATACCTTCAAGCCGGTTCCGGAAAGGGTGATCTTCAAATGAAAAAACTGATCTTCCTACTCTTGGCCCTGCCGCTAGTGGCGCTGGCTTCCGAGTCTGGCTTACCGCTGGACCACGCTCCGGTCAACCTGAACAACCATGAGTCTTTGCAGCGCGGCGCGCGGGTGTTCGTGAACTATTGCCTCACCTGCCACAGCGCCGGCTACATGCGTTACAACCGCATGCAGGATCTGGGCTTGAGCGAGAACCAGATCAAGGACAACTTGCTCTACGCCGCAGAAAAACCGGGGGCTACCATGTTGGTGGCCATGCGTCCTGCCGATGCCAAGGGCTGGTTCGGCGCCGCGCCGCCCGACTTGTCCGTTATCACCCGCTCCCGCGGTGCCGATTGGGTCTATACATACCTGCGCGGCTTCTACCGTGACGACGGGCGTCCCACCGGCTGGAACAACACGGTGTTCGACAAGGTCAGCATGCCCCATGTCCTGCAGGAATTGCAGGGTCAGATGGTGCCGGTCTACCACACCATCGAGGGTGAGGATGGCAGGCCGGAGCAGGTCATCGAGCGCTTCGAACTCGTCAAGCCAGGAAAATTGACGCTGCCCGAGTACGACGCACTGGTCGGCGATCTGGTCAATTACCTCGACTGGATGGGCGAGCCGGCTAAAGGCGCGCGCATGACCGCTGGCATCTTCGTCCTGTTGTTCCTGGGCGTGTTTTTCATCATCGCTTTCTACCTGAAGAAAGAATTCTGGAAGGACCTGCACTGAGCGGGGCATAACATTCAATGATGATTCTTTACTCGGGCACAGCGTGCCCGTTCAGCCACCGTTGCCGGATCGTCCTGTACGAGAAGGGCATGGATTTCGAAATCCGCGATGTGGACTTGCACGACAAGCCCGATGACATCGTGGCCATGAACCCGTACAACCGTGTCCCCATCCTGGTGGAACGCGATCTCACCCTGTACGAGTCCAATATCATTAACGAGTACATCGACGAACGTTTTCCGCATCCGCAGTTGATGCCGGCAGACCCGGTGATGCGGGCACGAGCTCGTCTGTTTCTCTACAACTTCGAGCATGACCTGTTTTCACACATCGGCGACCTCGAGCACGGCACGACCAAGGCTGCCGAGAAATCGCGTGTTATCGTGCGTGATAATCTGACTCAGATCGCGCCGATTTTCGCCAAGCAGAAGCACATCCTGGGCGAGGACTACTCCATGCTGGACGTGGCCATCGCCCCTTTGCTATGGCGTCTCGAGCATTACGGCATCCAGTTGCCCAAGCAGGGTTTGCCCATCCTAAAATACGCGGAACGCCTGTTCTCCCGCCCAGCCTTCATCGAAGCGCTGACGCCGGTAGAAAAGGCCATGCGAAAATAGTTCCTGGCGTGTCTACCCCTACTCCTTCCTCACTTTCGCAGCAGCCTTACTTTCTCCGTGCCCTCTACGAGTGGTGCGTGGATAGTGGGTTCACGCCTTACCTGACGGTACGGGTGGATCATCGTACGCGCGTTCCGCAAGGCTTCGTCAAGGATGGCCAGATCGTCCTCAACATGGCTCCCAGCGCGGTGCGCAACCTCAACATGGACAACGACTGGGTCACATTCTCGGCCCGGTTCGGAGGCGTTTCCCACATGATCGAAGTGCCCATGGCCAATGTGCTGGCGATCTACGCGCGCGAGACCGGCGAGGGCATGGGTTTTGCGGCAGAGGGAGAGAACGCTGACCTGGCCCAGGGGGACGCCGAAATCGGCGCGGATACGGCTCCTGGCGGCGAGCCGCCCAAACCGCCACGTGGACGTCCGCAGTTGACCGTGGTCAAATAGCTATTTCCCGATGGATTTTTCCTGGTTCCCTCGGCTTGGCTCAGTTGGTAGGGCAACCACCTTGTAAGCGGTGTCAATGTGTTATTGTCGCGCTAGTTATTTAAATTAAACCGTATGTCGTCTAGCTGTCGTAGACGGTGGTTGTGTCGGAAAATTGTCGGAAAAATAACTGTCTTGTAGAATCCGAACATTGCCCACTTAGCTCAGTCGGTAGAGCACTTGCCTTGTAAGCATGAGGTCGTCCGTTCGATTCGGACAGTGGGCACCATCAATCAGGATGTAAGTCATGGACAAAGCTCAGGCGGTGCGGGTTGACCTGAAAAGCTGCCTTGGCAACAAGGTTCTGCTGAGTCCATCCGATATCGCTCCCATAATCGCCACCTCCCTGAAGTTCAGGCAAACCTGCGCTCACGAGGGCGTTTCTTTATCTCGGCTATCAACGTTTGCAAGAAGGTAGGTGCTAAGTAATGTTGTGTAACTTGCCTTCATTAAGCTGCTGGCGCAGGCCCTTATCCCCGGCCCTTATCCCCGGAGGGGGAAGGGGGTGGAACCCTCTCCCTTCGGGAGAGGGCAGGGTGAGGGAGCCCGGTGGTAAGCCAAATTGGTTTCGACGGGTTACTTGGTTTTTATGTAACTTCTCAATCATTCACGGCATAGCTGCTGCGGTCAGCGCCCGTTCACGCAGGATAGTGGGTAAGCATGGGATAGAGTCGGTCTGTTAGATCCTCTCCCCCTTTTCCCAAGGGGGAGAAAGTCAGCGCCGAAGGGATTTCACAGGCGATACCAGTCCAATCCTCTCAACTTAAGCACCTCTGGACCACAAGTAGCGTAAACATTGTGATATAATTGTTACGTAATCAA
>CAISDD010000371.1 GCA_903883985.1 uncultured Pseudomonadota bacterium
GCTACGCGTTCCGCCCTACGACGCACCCAACCCACCACGGTAATGAGGTAGCACATGGCCACCCCCCTCCATGCCCCGCGCGTCAACAACAACGATGACATCGTTCAGGTCGTTGCCTTCCGTGTCGGCGTTGGCGATTACCTCGAAAAGGGCGACATCGTCCTCGACGTGGAAACCGACAAGGCCATCGTCGAAGTGGCCGCCGAAAACGATGGTTATGTCATCAAGTTGATGTGCGAAGTCGACGACCGGGTGGCGGTCGGCTCCATCCTGCTCTGGCAGGGGAGCCGCCTGGACGAGCCAGTGCCGGAGACTGCGGTCGCCACCAGCGGCGCCGGCAATGTCCGCCCCACTGCCCGTGCGCGCGCCTTGCTCAGGGAACTCGGACTGGACGCATCCGCAGTCCCGACCCGCAGTGAGCGCTTGACCCTGGCCGATGTGGAAAGCCATATGGCGGCGCACGGCATCCAGCGCCGCGACCACACGCCCGCCGTGAGTGTATCGCTCCAGGAGAGCCTGCCCGATGTGCCGGGCGATCTGTGCGACCTCAACGCCGAGGAACGCGGCATGTTGATCACCGTGTCCTGGCACCGCGATCACGCCGCTGCCACCTACCTGGAAGTGGAATACGACCCGAAAGCCTGGGAAGACCACGCTGCCGCCTACGCTGCCGCCAACAAGCTGATGCTCTCGCCGCTGCTGCCGTTGTTGACGTACCGCCTGGTGCAACTGGTCAAGGCGAGCCCCAGGATCAACGCCACCGTGGTCAATGGCAAGCGCTTTCAGTACCAGCCGGTGAATCTGGGCTTCACTGTACAGGCCGGCGAGACGCTGTATCTGACGGTGGTACGAGACGCCGACACCCTGGGAACCAAAGCCTTCATCGAGACGCTGGGCGAGGTGCAGCGCCATGCGATCCAGCGCAAGCTGTCACGCGAGGAAACCAGTGGCGCCACCATCGCATTCTCCAGCATGGCTCGCTGGAATGTTAGCCGCCACATCCCCATCCTGCCGCCCTACTGCTCGCTGATGATCGCCCACGCGGCCCCCAAGGGCAGCGGCCGCGCCGTTCTGGGCGCGAGCTACGACCATCGCATCCTCTCCGGTTTCGACGTGGCACGCCTGCTGATGGAACTGGCCAAACCACCGGCGTGACGCCCTTTTCGGGTTCCCCCTTCGGGGACGACGACGCTGCGCCAACCCGGGTTGGCGTAGGAACCTGACGAGAGGAGCAGAAGAACTGCTTGGCGAAGTTGGCGACAGCCAGGGCTATCAGGATGCCCATCATCCAGGGGAGCTTGTCCACCTTGGTGTCCATGTGTGCCACGTCCATGCGCAGATCGGCCAGGTCGGATTTAGTGGCGAGCGTAGTGTCCAACGACTCCGATATGGACTCGCGCTGTGCGTCGGCCAGCGCCGCAGCCAGTTCGCGCGAGGCGCCCGCTCGTTCCAGGCGCTCCACGAATTTATACGCATCGAAAGGGACGGTAGCGATGCGCACATTGTGGTTTAGCCAGCGCTACGCGACCTACGACAAACTCAAGCCGAACGGTAAACTCGTGTAACCCTCGTAGGAGCGGGCTTGCCCGCGATACAACGGTGGCATTCGCGGGCAAGCCCGCTCCTACGACACGGTCAACAGCGGAATGTAGATTGAACGCATGGACTTTCCCTTTGCCATCGTCTCGGCAGAGCGTTGCGCTCATCTGGCACCCATCCGCATCGTCAAGGGCGTACCCAAGAAGCAGAAGTGGAAAGATCATAATCGAGGCCGTCGAACGGATATTTCCCATGATTCGGCCTTTGATGGTGGAACTGTGCTAAGTAATGTCGCGTAACTGATTTTGCCTTCATTAAGCTGCCGGCGCATACCCTCATCCCCGGCCCTTCCCCCGGAGGGGGAAGGGTGTGGAACCCTCTCCCTTCGGGAGAGGGCAGGGTGAGGGAGCCCGGTGGTAAGCCAAATTGGTTTCGCAGCCTTACTTATGACGCGGAAACCTGAACGCCGGTACGCAAGAGGAGGTCAGATAATGAAATTATTCGTACTATCCGCCAGCATCGTGGCTCTGGTGTTTACATCGCCTGTCGTAGCCGGCGATTTCGCGATCACGCCAGAAGAAAAACAGATGTGCACGAGTGTGCTGTTCAGCCAGCTTCCCGCGCACGACGCCCACGACCCCAATTATGGCCATATGCACCACTATTGCGACTGCGTTCGCTTTACCAATCGGGCCTACCGTGCAATGGGGAGGAATAAGGAGGATTTCGATTCCAACCTTTCAGAGGCTCTGGGAGGCTGTGAGTACGTGATCGGCCACGTCGCGCCCGATTGGCCAGTCCTTGCGGACATCCACCTGCAGATGGGCACGATCCGTTCGCTGCAAGCCAAGCCGTCCCTGGCTGCCACGGAATACACCAAGGCATTGAATGGCCAGAAGAAACCGGTCGGAGCCTACGTCGGCCTGGCGAATTACTTCATCCATACAAAAGACAAGAAAAGAGCGCTGCAACTCGTCAGTGAGGGCCTGAAATACAATCCGCAGAGCAAGTCGCTACAGCGGATGTACCAGGAAACCGGCGGCGTACTGCCTTATCCCGCAGCGATCATCGAGCCCGTCGCGAGCCCAACAGGGCTCGTCAAGCCTGTCGCCGCGGAGTCGGCTGCCGCGACCAAGGTTCCCGAGCAGGCCCACATCGGTTCGCCCACAGATCCCTGGTGCCGTTTTTGTCCCGATACGCCACCTGCCCAGCCAGCATTGACTCCAGCAACGCCGGGCGTGATCCAAAGGGGTGCGCCCTGACCGGCCAGCCCACCCACTCAGCTCAGTGTGTCGCCCTTGAGCATCGCCAACATCAGGGACAATACCAGGCCCCCGCGCCGCAAGGGGGAGAGCCGCAGCGCTTGCAGCAACCAGATCAGGGCCTGGCCGCGTTGACCGGAACGGTAGGCGCTCTTGGCGTAATCGGCCAGTGCGCCGGCGCAGGCTGCGCGCCAGTAGCCGCCTCTTTTGCCCGCAGGCAGAAGCTCCCTGTTCTTGGTGAGTGACGCCAGCGTCGCGTTGCACATGGCAGCCAGGTTGCCGCTGACGCTGTTTGGAGTGCGCACCACCACGGTCAGCGCCTGCGGAATGCAGGCATAGGCTGTGCGCGCCGTCAGGCGTATCCACAGATCGGGGTCCTCGAAGCCGCGCAGGCGCTCGTCAAAGCCGCCCATTTCCAGCAGCAGTTCCCGCCGCGCCAGCACGCCGGATGTGGAGCCGCTGACCGCAGCGCCGTGCATGAACAAAGTTTCGATATCAGCATGACGACAAGGCCAATCGCGCACATGCTCGCCTTGCGTGTCGACCACGGAGCTTGCGGTAGAGCAGAAGCCAATTTCCGGATGGGCTTCGAGCAGGGCAACCTGACAGGCCAGTTTCTCTGGCAGCCAATAATCGTCCGCATCGAGAAACCCCACGTATTGGCCTCGTGCCACGCGCAGCCCGTGATTGCGTGCCGCAGCAGGGCCGGCATTGGCCTGGCTCAACACGCGCAGCCGCCCACCATAGGCAGACAGGACACTGAAAGTGTCATCCTTGCTGCCATCGTCGACCACGATGATCTCCCGGTCCTGCCAGGTTTGCGCCAGTACGCTGTCCAACGCGCGCCGGATGCATCCGGCGGCGTTGTAGGCGGGGACGACGACGGATGCGAGTGGGAGGTTCATCCCGGCATTGTAGGAGACATGCCGCGGTGCCGTGGGTTTCAACGTGCAGTCCGACCCGGCGGGCAAAAAAAAACCCCGGCCAGGCCGGGGCTTGCGCGGTGCAGAAGCTTAGTGGCCGCTGCTGCCCTCCGCCTGGATGCCGGTGTTCTGGCGCACGTAGAGTTCGTCCCACATGTCCTCGGCGCGCTTGTCGCGGTACAGCAGGGAGCCCAGGATGACCATCAGGAAACCCAGCGGAATGGAGAGCAGACCGGGGTTCTTGAGGCGGAAGTAGGGCTTCTCCAGACCCGTCAGACTGGCGGTTTGACCTTCCATCTTCTTCAGGTCTTCCTGCGCCTTCTTGATCTCCTTCTCCATCTTGCCGGCATCCTTCTTCGCC
>CAISDD010000372.1 GCA_903883985.1 uncultured Pseudomonadota bacterium
GATCTTCGGCGCTCATATTGGCCGCAGCGGTGCCGATGAGTTTACGCACCTGACCTTGTACGCCTTCGTTGTGGATCACGTTATCCAGAAAGCCGGGAAGGCTGAAGCCGTAGGGTGCCCAGACCAGGGCCACCAGGATCAGGGAGGCGATCACCAGCAGGATGGCCTTGACGATCTGCACCCAGGTGGTGGCGACCATGCCACCAAACACCACGTAGGCCAGCATCAGCACGCCCACGATCATGACCGAGACTTCGTAGTCGATGCCGATGAGGGTCTTCACCAGCACGCCGCCGCCGACCATTTGCGCGGTCAGGTAGAAGATGGAGACGGTGATGGTGGAGACGGCGGCGATGGTTTTCGAGGCCTTGGGGTTGTTGCGGAAGGCCAGGATGTCGCCCAGGGTGTACTTGCCGATGTTGCGGCAGGGCTCGGCGATCACCAACAAGACGGTGATGTAGGCCACCAGGAAGCCCACCGAGTACATGAAGCCGTCGTAGCCGTAGAGGGAGATCAGGCCGGCGATGCCAAGGAAGGAGGCGGCGGAGAGATAGTCACCGGCGATGGCCCAGCCGTTTTGCATGCCGGAGATGGAGCGTCCTGCCGCATAGAACTCGTTGGCGGAATGCACCCGCTTGGAGGCCCACCAGGTGATGTACATGGTCAGGCCGATGATGCCGCCGAAGACCATGAAGGTCATGGCCTTGTACTCGTCGGCCACGGCACCTTCGGCGAAGCAGGAGGTGCTACCGAGGGCCATGGCAGCGAAGGCGAGGAATGATTTCAGATTCATGGCGCGTCCTTTATTTGATGTTGTGGGCGTCATTGATGACCGCCTGAGCCATGGGGTCGAATTCGCTGTTCGCGCGCTGAGCATAGATCCAGGCGATGGCCCAGGCGACGATGAACTGCGACAGCGCAAACACCAGGCCGACGTTCACCGGTCCCCAGACCTTGATCTTGAACAGATCGGAGTAATACGCCGTGCCTATGGGCAGCAGGAAGTAATAGATCATGGAGATAGTCATCAGCGTCCACAGGAATTTGGTTTTCTTGCGATGCAGCGCCTGGAAACGCGGGTCGGCATCGATCGCCGCCCAGTTCATTTCGGTTTTAGCCATGCCTGGTACTCCTCAAAGGAAAAGTTGAGCGCCCGCCTACCCCGCGGACATTTCGGATAGTAAGCGAAGGGGGGCGTTGATGCGCACAAAATGGAGCCGGATGCGCTCAGGACACAGGGAAAACGAAGGGCACCTTGCGGCCGATCAAAACTGGAAGAATCGCTCAAGCCGCCCCTGCATATTTTTTGCCTGACGAAAGGCTTCCTTGAGCGCCTGGCGTTCCATGCTGCTAAGCGTCTCGGGAACCAGTCGGTTGCTCAGTGGCCGCTGTGCTTCGATCTGCGACTGGTGCAGCCGCAATCGCATCTGCTGGATGAAGAGGAAACCGGCGACCCAGGCCTCGGTTTCTGCGATCTTCCAGGCGACGCCGGTGGCGCGCAGGCGCGGCACCGTGCCGGTTTCTTCCTGGCCTGCCGCCAGTGCGAAGATGCGCGCAGCATCGACGTAGGGGGTCGTGCCGTGGAGTTTCAGGTCTATGCTGCCGGCGTCCTCGCCTACACCATCGACCGCGAAGTCGCGTACCAGTCCCAGCGGCGGGCGATTGCCCAGGGCGTTGCGCACCATCAGCTTGAGGAATTGGCGGTTATCCTTGATCCTGTCGCCCAGCCAGGCGCGCAGATCCGCGGCCAGGCGTGGGTTGCCGGCGAGCGGACGAAAATCGAAGAATATGTTGGCATTGAGCAGCACCGGGGCGTCGCCGCGGAAGATCCAGTCGGCGAAGGTGTGTTGCCATTCCTCCAGCGACAAACACCATTTTGGATTGCTGGCCATGATTTCACCATGGCACAGGGGAAAGCCGCAGGCATCCAGCCACTCGTTGGCGCGCCGCGCCGCCGCCAGCAGCCCCTCGCGCAGCGCGGCGGGCTCGCCCTCGGGCGCGACGAATATCAGGCCGTTGTCCTGATCGGTAAACAGGGTTTGTTCGTAGCGGCCTTCCGAACCCAGCGCTAGCCAGCACCAGCTCACCCCTTTCAGGTCCGCGAAGGTCAGGTCCAGGATGCGCCTGGTGAGCCCGTCGTTGAGCTGGGAGATCAACCGGGTAAGCGCCGCCGCACCCACGCCCTGCGCCATCAGGTTGCGTGTCAGGCGGCGGATGTCGCAGGCGGCGGCTTGCAGGCCAGCCAGGTCCGGCGCCTGGCAGAGGGCGGCGGCGATGCTGGAGACCCCTATTCGTTGCAGGGAGAACAAATCCTTTTCCGAGATCACACCCGCCACCCGGCCCGCATGCATAACCACTACATGGTGGATGGAATGCCGCGCCATCGCCAGTGCCGCCTCGAAGGCCGTCGCGGTGTCCGGCAGCGAGAACGGGGCGGGGGTCATTACGCCCTGAATGGCTTGCTCGATGTCGCAGGCGGTGAGGGCTACGCGATCCCGCAGATCCTTGAGGGTAAACATGCCAACCGGAGCGCCTTCGGCATCCGTGAGCAGGATGGAGCCCACATTTTCCTGGCGCATCAGCGCCAGCGCCAGGCGCACCGGGCTGTCAGGCGAACAGGTGACGGCGGCTCGCCGCAATAGGGCGGACAAAGGCGTGGCCAGGGGGTCGGCGGCCGGCGTTGAAACGGGTTCGCAGACGAGCGGGACGAGGTCGGTCATCCTTGATTCCTCAGGTGGGCGAGTCGTTATGGGCGCACAGCCAGGCCTCGAATTCATCGGCGGGCAAGGGTGGGCTGTAGAAGTAGCCTTGGGACTGGTCGCAGCCTTCCTGCCGGAGAAAATCGCGCTGTACCAGGCTTTCCACGCCTTCCGCGATCACCTCGAAACCCAGGTTGTGGCCGAGGGCGATGACCGCTCGTGTGATGGCGGCGTCGTCGTGGTCCTGGGGCAGGTCACGGACGAAACTCTGATCGATTTTAAGTTTGTGTACGCGTAGAAACTTCAGGTAGGAGAGCGAGGAATAGCCGGTTCCGAAATCGTCGATGGCGACCTTCACCCCGAGTCCGGATAACTGCTCCACCATCGCCATGGCCTGTTCCGCGTTGCGCAGCAGGAAGCTTTCCGTGATTTCCAGTTCCAGGCGCGTGGCAGGCCACCCCGTGTCCCGCAAGGCGGCTTCGACGATGGCGAAGAAATTGCCTCGCTCGACCTGGGGTCCGGCGACATTGACCGAGATCGAACCCGCTTCCAGACCGCGTGCCCGCCAATCCGCCGCGTGACGACAGGCTTGACGCAACACCCATTCGCCCAAGGGCAGGATGAGGCCGGTTTCTTCGGCAAGAGGAATGAAGTCGTTGGGCGGAACCAGACCGCGTTCCGGCGAACGCCAGCGCACCAGGGCTTCCGCACCGATCAGACCACCCGTGTCGAGACGGAATTGCGGCTGGAACCAGACTTCCAGCTCTTTCTGTTCCAGGGCGCGGCGCAGGCCATGTTCGATCACCAGGCGCTGCTGTGCGGCGCGGGTCATCTCTGGATGATGAAAGCGGCTGGTGTTGCGGCCGGCCTGCTTGCTGGCATACATGGCCATGTCCGCGGCCTGCAACAGGCTGGTGGTGTCCCGGCCGTCGTCCGGGAAGATGGCGATGCCGATGCTGGCGGTAACCCGCGCGCTATGACCCTTCAGTTCCATCGGTTCGTCTACAGCCTGAATGATTTTCTCGGCGATCAATCCTGGATTGTTGCCGCTGCCGACGTCTTCGATGATGATGGCAAACTCGTCGCCGCCCATACGTGCCACCAGATCCTCGCGCCGGAGTTCTCCTTGCAGGCGACTGGAGATGATCTGCAACAACAAGTCGCCGGCAGGATGGCCCAAGCTGTCGTTGACGGTCTTGAAGCCATCCAGGTCGAGCACCATGACCGCCACTTTTTCCTTGTGACGCGCCGAGCGATCCAGTGCATGGGCTAGCTGGGCATGCAGCAAGGTGCGATTGGGTAGGCTGGTGAGCGGGTCGTAGTGCGCCAGGCGCTCCAGCTCCGCCTCGGAGTGTTTGATGTTGCTAATGTCGGAAAACACGCCGACATAGCTTTGCACCGTGCCGCTGGCATCGCGTACCGCATTGATGGTGAGCCATTCCGGGTATATCTCGCCGTTTTTGCGCCGGTTCCATATCTCGCCGCGCCAATGGCCGCTCAGGGACAGTTCCCGCCACATCGTGCGGTAGTAATCTTCCGAGTGGCGCCCCGACTTGAGAAAACCCGGACTTTGCCCGATGGACTCCGCTTCCGAATACCCGGTCACTTCGCAGAATGCGGGGTTGACCGAACGAATGCGGCCGGCGAGGTCGACTTGCATCACGCCCTCGGCGGTGCTCTCGACCATGGCGATGACCTGGCGCACGTAAGTTTCATGGGCATTCCGGGCGGAGAGGTCGCTGACCAGGGCGAAGGAGCCGCGATGGATACCCTCCTCGTCATGGCTAGCGGTGGCGCTGAATTGGCAGGGGATCTGCGCACCGTCCAGCCGTGTCAGCGTCATCTCGTAAACGGACTGCTCGCCCTGCGCACGCCGTCCGCTCTGCTCCAACAGGATGGCGCGGTTGTCGGTGTCGACGAAGTCATAGAGGGAGCGGCCAACGATGTCTTCGGTCCTTCCCCCCAGCATGCGCGCGAAGGCGGGGTTGGTTTGCACCACCCGTTCCTGTTCCTGCTCGGTCATGCAGAAGCCTTCCTGGGTGGTGTCGAGTATGCGACGGATGCGCTGCTCGCTGCTTTGTAGGCGGCGCGCCAGGTCGCGCTGCCGCCCCGCCATCGTGGCGACTTGCACCAGACCGATCAACAAGGTGGTGACGATACTCACCCAGATCGCCAGGAAGCTTGCGGAAAGGCCGGAGTCCGCGATTTCCTGGCGGCCATCGCTGATGAAGTAGGCCGCAGCCATCGCCGTGTAATGCATGCCGGATACGGCCCCGCCCATGACCAGGGAGCTCAACAGGGCGAGCCAGCCCGTGGGTACACGACCACGCAGGCCATCTCGGACCCATAGCGCCAGGAAGGCCAGGAGCACGGCGACTACCAGGGAAATGAGGAACAGCGTCGGGTCGTAGCGTACCAGACCGTCCAGGCGGTATGCGGCCATGCCCGCGTAATGCATGGTGCTGATGCCGGTGCCGAGCAGCAGACCGCCGACTAGCAAGGTTCGCGGGGCTACCTTGGTGTGGCTTATTACACGCAGGGCGACGGCGCTGGCCAGGATGCCTGGCAGGACCGACAGAAGGGTGATGCCGGGGTCGTAAGCAACGCCACAGGGCAGCGAAAAAGCCAACATGCCGATGAAGTGCATGGCCCAGGTGCCGCCGCCCATCGCTAGGGCGCCGGCGCCAGTCCACCAGGCGGCCTGGGCGCGCGAAGGGCTGGAGGCGATCCTCCCGGCGACGTCGAACGCGGCATAGGAGGCGAATACGGCGATCAGGACCGACAGAAACACCAGCCTGGGGTCGTAACTGCCGAGGTAAAGCAGGTCGGTGTCCGGCGGGCTGTTGAGGAATTGCAGATAGGCTGTGTTTAGCACGGGCTAAGATCGGCTGCGACCAAGGTGGCGATGTTAACCGTACTGAGCGTCAACCCAGGGGCAAGTTGATGTCGACCCGGAGCCCCCCTCTAGCGGCGTCCGTCAGCAGTATCGTGCCGCCATGCAGGTCCACGACCTGGCGGACGATGGCCAGCCCTAAGCCGCTGCCGGGGATGTCGGCGCCGGCCAGGCGCTGAAAACGCTCGAATACGCGCTCGCGTTCGGCTTCGGGTATGCCAGGGCCGCTGTCGCTGACTGAAAGTTGGGCCATGCCGGCCTGCTGCCGCAGTTCCACATCCACGCGGCCGCCACTGGGGGTGTAGCGCACCGCGTTGTCGATCAGGTTACCCAGCATCATGCGCAGGCTGTCGGTCTGGCCGACCAGGGTTAGCGGCTGACACTCGCCGACGCCGAGATCGATGTCGCGCGCTTCGGCCAGGGTGGAAAAGTCTGCGACCACCTGCTTGGCCAGCGCATCCAGAGCGAGCGGGGCGAACACGGCCTGGCGCGAGGCCGGCTCCAGGCGAGCCATGCCCAGTAGCTGATCGACCAGATGGGCGGCCCGGTCCACGCCACTGGACAGTTGCGTCAGCGCTGCGTCGCGTTCTTCTTCGCAGTTCGTGCGACGAGCGATCTGGGCTTGCAGCTTCACGGCGGTGAGCGGCGTGCGTAGTTCGTGCGCGGCATCGGCGATGAAACGTCGCTGTGAGACCAGGGCCTGGTCCAGCCGCACCAGCAGATCATTCAGGGTGTCGACCAGGGGAGCGACTTCATCAGGCAAATGGCGGCTATCCAGCGCGTGCAGGCTTTGTACGCCGCGTTGGCCGATCTCGTTGCGCACCAGCTCCAGGGGAGCCAGGGCTCGGGTCACCGCCGCGCGTATCAGGAGGCCCAGAACGACTACCAGCACGACCAGGGGGAGCAACAGCCAGGGAGCGATGGCGGCGAAACGCCGCGCACGGTTGGCCGAGGTGGTCGCCACCTGTATCGTCAGACCGCCTTCTATGAGGGAAAAGACGCGCCATTCCGCGCGCTCCCAGACGATGACATGCAAACCTGGTTTCTGGCGCGGCGGCCCGACATCGTCGAGTGAGGAATACAACAAGGTGCCATCCGCGCCCCATATCTGGCTGACGAACTGGCCGTGGTCGTTGCGCACGTCCTCGTCGTTGTCATACTCGATGCCGTGGCGCACCACGGAATAGGCGATCTGTTCCAGTCCGTTGTCGCGCAGGCTGTTGAACGCATCCCAGGCGAGCAGGTAAGCGATCACGCTGGCCAGGATGCCAGTCAGAAAAAGCGCGGTGATCTGCCAGACCAGGAGGCGGCTGCGGATCGAATTCAAGCTTTCACCTCGGGCGCGGGCTCCACCAGCTTATAACCGACGCCGCGGACGTTGCGTATCCAGGTCACGCCCAATTTGCGCCGCAGATTATGGAGATGCACTTCCACGGTGTTGCTGGCGACTTCCTCATCCCAGCCGTAGAGGCGGTCTTCCAGTTGCTCGCGCGAGAGCACCGTGCCCGGTTTCTCGATGAGGGCGGCGAGTAGGGAGAATTCTCGCTGCGACAGGGCCAGCGGTTTGTCGTTCATGTGGGCTTCGCGGCTGAGCGGATTGACGCACAGAGCGCCCAGTCGCATTTCGGGCTGCTTTCTGCCCACCTGGCGGCGTTGCAAAGCGTAGATCCGGGCGATGAGTTCATCCAGGTCGAACGGTTTTATAAGGTAGTCGTCGGCGCCCAGGTTGAGGCTGAAAATGCGGTCCGCTACCGCATCGCGCGCAGTCACCACCAGAACCGGGATGTCACTGCCGCTGCGTCGCACTTCCTTGAGCAGATCCACACCATCGAGCAGGGGCAATCCCAGGTCGAGCAGCAGCAGGCCATAGCTGCCCGTGTCCAGTGCCGCTCGTGCGGCACGGCCGTCACGTACCCAATCGATGACAAAACCCGCGAGTTTCAGTCCACGCACCATGCTCGCCCCGATCATCGGGTCGTCTTCAGCCAGGAGGAGTTTCATGCGGTCATTATCCCGGTTTCGTCAGACGAAAAAAAAGCGGGGAGAACCCCGCTTTTTCGTGTTGCTCGCAGCGCCGATTACTTGGCGGCGGGGGCAGCGTCGGCAGCAGGTGCGTCAGCCTTCTTGGCCTTCGCGTGCTTCTTGCCGTGGTGCTTGGCCTTGGCGGGCTTGGCTTCGGCGGCGGGCTTGGCTGCGCCGTCGGCGGCAGGTGCATCAACAGCTTGGGCAGCGCCGAAAGCGAACATGGAAACAGCGGCGAGCAGAGCGATCAGGGTCTTGTTCATTGGAACTCCTAGGTGGTTGGTTGCGCCAGGCATCAGCGCTTGGCTGAAGCGTATTTTCCAGGGAAAGACTTAACGAACACTTAAGGCGGAATATTTTTTCGCAATGACGCCTATTTTCCTGGGGCCGGGCGATACGCCACCGCTGCCTACCCGAGCAGCCTGACCTACATTGAGGGTTGGGGGGGCCACCATGACATCCACAGCGGAGATGCAATTTCTGCTCGGCGAAATATGTGCCGAGGTACGCGAGACTCGGGAGCATACCGGTTGCGCTAAGCTTTCACAGCGCGTGCTGGAGGCTTTCGCGGCGGTGCCGCGTCATGCCTTTCTGCCCGAGGCGCTGCGGCCGGCGGCATACATCAATCGCCCTCTTCCCATCGGTCATGAGCAGACCATCTCGCAGCCTTACATCGTCGCCTTGATGACGGAGTTGCTCGAAACGGAGGCGGAGGATGTGGTACTGGAGGTCGGCACGGGCTCGGGCTATCAGGCGGCACTGCTGGGAAGGCTGGTCAGACAGGTTTACACGCTGGAAATTATCGCGGCATTGGCGTGGCAGGCGAGCGGGCGCCTGCGCGACCTGGGCTTGGGCAATGTCGAGGTGCGTCAGGGCGACGGCCACGGAGGCTGGCCCGAACACGCGCCCTTCGACGCCATCATCGTCACCGCCGCGGCGCCAGCGGTTCCCCCAGCGCTGATCGAACAACTCAAACCCGGCGGCCGAATGCTCATTCCGCTGGGCCCGCGCCACGGTGGCCAGGAATTGCAGTTGCTGCGGAAAGACGCTCTTGGACGGATAAGTCGTAAGGTCGTCCTGCCGGTCGTATTCGTGCCGCTGACCGGAGGCGCACAGTCGTGAGCCGTACCCGATTTTCCCGGATCATCCCACCTTGCCGCAACGCGACCAACTGGGAGTCATCGGCGGGATGCCGCCAGGATAAGCGGCTATTCCGAATTGTGGCGTGCTGCATTAAGTAATGTCGCGTAACTTGCCTTCATTAAGCTGCCGGCGCAGGCCCTTCCCCCGGATGGGGAAGGGGGTGAAACCCTCTTCGGGAGAGGGCAGGGTGAGGGAGCCCGGTGGTAAGCCAAATTGGTTTCGACAGCTTACTTACCCTTCGCCATGAATCTCGCGTACAGTCGGACGCTGCCTGGGTGGGGGAATGAATCGAATACTGCTATTGCTGGTGCCTGACAAAAGTGCCACCTTGCTGGCATGTGTGTTGTCGGCTATCGCATTTTTGCTGGGCTTGCTGGATATGCTGACGCGTGATTTCGACTCCGCTCGGTTCCATCTGTACCTCTCGATCGGCATCCTCGCCTCGCTGTTTCTGATCAGGTTCTTCAGCCTGCAAGCGGCTTACAGCATCGCCGAACATGCGCAGGAAAGCCTGCGTCATAGGATCAGGCAGGCCCGGCAAGCGCCTCCGCCCACTCTTCTCGCTGACAGGCAGGAGCAGGCGCTGGAACTGGCCAATATGGTGGAACTGGCCGGCGAACTCAAGCATGCGCTGAACAGGATTCCCGTGGATTCTCCGGTTCGTCCGAAGTACGAGGCCACGCTGGCGTTGATGCGGCGATTCAGTAGCCGGGCCAACGCCCATCCCTCATGACCGATAAACCTTGAATTCTCGTAACTACTCAGGTAGTGCCGTATTTCTCCTTCCCCTTGAAGGGGAGGGGGTGGCTGTGGTTGTTTTAAGACGATCGCTTCGATCTGAGCAGTTACGAATTCTCAGTTGAACACGCCCTGCCAGCGTATGCCTGAAACGCCTCCTCCCCGTCGCTCACCCGCCAGTTCACGCCCTCCCCCGCGCGCAAGGGCACAACGCCGGCTGCGTGTTGGCTCGCCAGAAGGTGCGGATCGCGCAACAGGGTGAGGGTTTCGCGGTTGCGTTCCAGTCCGTAGAAATCCGCGCCGTGAAAGCTCGCGAACGCCTCCAGCCTGTCCAGGGCGCCGGCCGTCTCGAAGGCTTCCGCATACAGTTCGATGGCGGCGTGAGCCGTGTAGATACCGGCGCAGCCGCAGGCGCTTTCCTTACTCTGGCTGGCATGGGGCGCGCTGTCCGTGCCCAGGAAATATTTCGGGCTGCCGCCGCAGATCGCTTCGATCAGCGCCTGGCGGTGGCTCTCGCGCTTCAGCACCGGCAGGCAGTAGTAATGTGGGCGCATGCCACCGGAGAACATGGCGTTGCGGTTATAGAGGAGATGGTGCGCGGTGATGGTGGCAGCCACATTGGCGGGTGCCGCAGCGACAAACTCGACCGCCTGCCGGGTGGTGATGTGTTCCAGCACGATTTTCAATCGTGGCAGACGCAGGAGCAGGGGTTCCAGGACGGTTGCGATGAACGCCGCTTCGCGGTCGAATACATCCACTTCCGGGTCCGTCACCTCGCCGTGCAGCAGCAGCGGCAGCCCTGCCTCCTGCATGGCTTCCAGCGCGCCCTGGACGCGGCCGATGTCGCTCACGCCCGCAGCCGAATTGGTGGTCGCACCGGCCGGGTAATACTTCACCGCCTGGACGAAACCGCTGGCCCGCGCCTTGAAGATTTCCTCGGGCGCGGTGTTGTCGGTCAGGTACAGGGTCATCAGGGGAGTGAAGCGCGCTCCCATGGGCATGGCGGCCAGGATGCGGCCGCGATAGGCGGCGGCATCGCCAAGCGTGCGCACCGGTGGCTTCAGGTTGGGCATGACGAGGGCGCGTGCAAACTGCCGCGCCGTGTCGGGAAGGACGGCGGCGAGCATGGCACCGTCGCGCAGATGCACATGCCAGTCGTCAGGTCGCGTTATTTTCAGCATCGAATTCATCTGGGTGTGCGTCCTGTTTCATTTCGAGCGCGAGTCGGTAGAGGCTGTTTTTTCGCGCGCCGGTTAGTCGCGCGGCCAGATGCGCGGCCTGTTTCAGCGGCAGTTCCTGGAGCAGTATGGCAAGCACGCGGCGGGTATCGGTGTCGTCGTCGTCTTCCCGTGCTGCGGGTGGGTCCAGCACCAGCACGAACTCCCCGCGGCAGTGGTTGGCGTCCGCTTCCAGCCAGGCCGAGGCCGCAGCCAATGGGCAGGTGTGTATCTGCTCGAAGCGCTTGGTCAGTTCGCGCGCGAACAGGATGCGGCGCTCGCCTCCCAGCAGCGCGCAAAGGTCCGCCACGGTCTCCTGGATGCGGTGCGGAGCCTCGTAGAGCACCAGGGCGTAGGGAAGATCGCGCAGATCTTCCAGCGCCCGGCGCCGACCCGCCGGCTTGGCCGGAAGAAAGCCTGCGAACAGCCAGGGCGATTCCAGCCCGCAAACGGAGACTGCCGTGGCCACTGCGGAAGCGCCGGGGATGGGAATCACCGTGACGCCTGCTGCCCGCGCGGCAGCCACCAGGCCGGCGCCAGGATCGGAGATGCCGGGCGTGCCAGCATCCGAGACGTAGGCTACGCTCTTACCTTCCTGGAGTATGGCCACCAGACGGGCGGAGGCGACCTGTTCGTTGTGGTCATGCAGGGGGGTGAGGCGCGCCTGGATGCCGTAGGCACTGAGCAGGCCCTGGGTCGTGCGGGTGTCTTCGGCGGCGATCAGATCCACCGTGCGCAGAACATCCAGCGCGTGCAGGGTCAGGTCGCGCAGGTTGCCGATCGGGGTGGCGACGATGTGCAGGGCGCCGGGGCGGGCGGATTGGGGGATGTCGAACATGGGGGCGGCGAGGGTAAGCTCCTGGCAGTTTAGCGAAAACGGCCCGATAACATGAACCTTGGCGTGAAAGCGGAACAGACGGCGGCGGATTATCTGGTGGCGCAGGGGCTGCGCCTGGTTGCGCGCAACTATCGTTGCCGCGGCGGCGAGATCGACCTGATCATGGCGGACGGCGCCAGCCTGGTGTTCGTGGAAGTGCGTGAACGCGCCGGCAGCGCTTTCGGCGGTGCGCTGGCTAGCATCACCGCGACCAAGCAGGCACGCATCCTCCTGGCCGCACGACACTATCTCGCCCGCTACGGCATCGATTCGGCCTGCCGCTTCGACGCCGTGCTGATCCAGGGAGGTCGCCTGGAATGGTTGCGCGCGGTGATGGGGGCGTGAGAGTGGCGACGTGAGGGGGCGGTTATACTCGGCACCATGTCCTTGCAAGATCACATCCATGACCTTCATCTCGCCAGCCTTGAGGCGCAGCGAGGCGCGGCCGCGCAACTCGCCGAACCGATCGCCCGGGCGGCGGAGCTGATAGTGGCCAGCCTGATGAAGGAGGGCAAGATACTAGCCTGCGGACAAGCCGGTAGCCTCGACCTGGCAGGCTTGTTCGCCTCCCTCCTGACCCACCAGCATAGGCACTCGCGCCCAGGCCTGGCTGCGATCACGCTGGAGCGTCTCTCGCCGATGGAAGAAACTGGCCCGGCCTACGCGCGCCAGATCGATTGCCTGGGTCATGCCGGAGACGTGCTCCTGGCCATCTCCGGCCACGGCAATGCGCCCGCCCTGCTGGCGGCCTTGCACGGCGCGCACGACAAGGGCATGGGCGTGGTCGTACTGGCCGGCGGCGATGGCGGCCAGCTGGCTGAGGCGCTGCGGGAGGAGGACGCCGTGATCTGCACCCATGAGCTTTCCTCCGCGCGCACGCGGGAGCTGCATTTGCGCGCCATCCACAGCCTGTGCGATGGCATCGATTACTTACTGTTAGGAGCTTGAACCATGCGTACTCTTTTCTTGATGGCCCTCCTGGGCGCTGCCCTCGTCAACCTGGGCGGTTGTTTTCCCCTGGTTGCCGTGGGCATGGGAACCGGCGCATTGCTGGCCGATGATCGCCGCACCACCGCTACCTACCTGATGGACGAGGAAATCGAGCTCAAGGCGAGCGGCCGTATCCACGATGCCTACAAGGAGGGCGTACATGTCAACGTCACCAGCTTCAACCGCCGCGTCCTGCTGACTGGCGAAACGGTGGATGCCAGCATGCGTACCAAGGTCGAGCAGATCGTCAAGGAAGTGCCCAACGTGCGCGAGGTCCAGAACGAGATCGCCGTCTCCGGCGTCAGCACCATCATGGCACGCAGTGGCGACTCGTACGTCAGCACCAAGGTCAAGGCGCGTTTCCTGGATGACCGTCGCTTCAGCGCCAACCATGTCAAGGTGGTCACCGAGGCGCATACCGTGTTCCTGATGGGCCTGGTCAAGCATGAAGAGGGCGATGCCGCAGCCGACGTGGTGTCGAAGACCAGCGGAGTCGACAAGGTGGTGAAAGTGTTCGAATACACAAACTGAGGTGGCCAGCGTATGTCCTGTTATCGGAGACACAACATGAAAGCAATGCTCATCGCGGCAATCTTCGTCCTGTTCGGGATGCCTCCCGCACTCGCCAGCGAAAAATCAGTCAACATCACCTCGACCGTGAAATCGGTGGAAGTGCTGCATCAGGGCTGGAAGGTGAGCATCGAGCGGAATCCGGACCCGGACAACATGGTCGACCCGGATTACTCGCTGACCTCTCGGCCTTGTCCTCCCTACTGCATCCAGCCGATGCAGCTTGCTCCCGGAGTGGAGACCATAGGCGAACTGGAACTGATCGACTACCTGAAGAAAGTCGGCAAGGACTTCATGGTCATCGA
>CAISDD010000373.1 GCA_903883985.1 uncultured Pseudomonadota bacterium
AATGCGGCTTATCCGGTTCCAGGATGACGTATCGGCTTCGGCTCATGGCCTTGCTCTAGGTCGGGACGCTGGAGCGTCCAAAACTGCGTTCCCACGCTGGAGCGTGGGAACGATAAAACCCGAAGAAGACGCCAATCAACATCCAGTTTGAGGTCGATGGTTCTTAACGTAGCAGTTCGATTATCTCGGCCAGTTCTCGCCTGAGGGCGGTGGCATCGGACACATCGCCAGGCTCCGGAATGGCGACGACGAACTCGACCTCCTCTTCGCTGGATAGGCGGTTGCGCGCGCCGCTGATGGTAAAGCCCTGTTCGTAGAGCAACTCGCGAATGTGGCGGATCAGCATGACCTCGTGATGCTGGTAATAACGCCGATTTCCGCGCCGCTGTACCGGCTTCAACTGGTTGAACTCCTGCTCCCAGTAACGCAGCACATGCGGCTTCACGCCACACAACTCACTCACCTCACCGATGGTGAAGTACCGCTTCGACGGAATGGTGGGAAGCTCAGAGTTCGGCAGATGGTCCGACATGGGCCTCTTCCACCATGGCTTTCAATTTCTGGCTGGCATGGAAGGTCACGACTCGCCGTGCCGTGATCGGCATTTCTTCGCCGGTCTTGGGGTTGCGTCCAGGGCGCTGCGGTTTTTCGCGCAACTGGAAGTTGCCGAAGCCGGATAGTTTGACGCTATCGCCATGTTCTAGAGCGGTACGTACTTCCTCGAAGAAGGTTTCCACCATCTCCTTGGCTTCACGCTTGTTCAGACCCACCTTTTCAAATAACAGGTTGGCAAGTTCAGCTTTTGTGAGGGTCATGCGTGCAGGTCTCCGTCACCGTCGCAGGATGGCATTGAATTGGTCGCTCAGCATACCGACGACGATCTGCACGGCAGACTCGATCTCTGGTTCTGTAAGCGTTTTCTCAGTATGTTGTAACAACATCTTGAATGCAAGGCTCTTTTTCCCTTGCTCCACTCCCTGCCCCTGATATACGTCGAACAGGGCGAATTCGGAAATCAGCGCCGGCATGGCGGCCCGCACGCCCTCCAGTATGGCCGCGAGCGGCACACGCTCATCGACCACCACGGCGATGTCGCGACGCACCGAGGGCAGGCGTGGCACGCCTAGAAAGCGCGGCGCCTGGCCCGCCAACAGGGGAGACAGATCAATCTCGAACAGGATGGGCGCTCGGCTCAAACCATGGCTTTGCATCAGGCGTGGATGCAAGGCGCCGATCCAGCCGGCCGCGACACCGTCCAGGTGGACACGAGCGCACTGGCCCGGGTGCAGCGCGGCGTGCGTGGCAGGCAGGAAGGCCACGGAGTGCGGCAGCACCAGGGCCTCGACATCGGCCTTGAGGTCGAAAAAATCGACCGGGCGGGCGGGCTCGCCCCATTGTTCGGCGTGCGCCGCGCCAAAAGCCAGTCCGGCGGCGTGGAGGGGCTGCGCATCGGCATCCGCACTCAGGAAGACGCGGCCGATCTCGAACAGTCGCAGACGTTCCTGGCCATGGTTGAGATTATGTTTCAAGGTCTGGATCAGGCCGCCCATGAGGCTGCCGCGCATCACGTCCATGTGGCTGGCAATGGGGTTGAGTAGCGGCAATGCAACTCCCGTCGTGCGAAAGTCGCGATCCAATTCCTCGGAGAGGAAGCTATAAGTGATGATTTCCTGATAGCCCCTGGCCACCATGAGCTTTTTCAGGTCATGCGGGGTTCGTCTACCCTCCCCCGCCGGCAACATCCGGGCCTGGCCGCGCGGGACCGCCACAGGAATCGCGTCATAGCCGTGGACCCGTGCGATTTCCTCGATCAGATCGACTTCGGCGTTGAGGTCGAAACGATGGCTGGGTGGAGAAACATGCCACACCTCGGCCTCACCCACGACATTCAAGTCCAAACGCAGCAGGATGGCGCGGATGACAGCATCGGCCAGGTCGAAGCCGAGCAGGCGACGCACCCGCGCCGGGCGGAAAACGATGGGCGCGCATGCCGGCACACCTGGGCCGACTTCCACGACCGGACCGCAAGCGCCACCGCAGATGTCCAGGATCAGGCGGCTGGCACGCTCCAGCGCCCGGCGCGGCAGTTCGGGATCGACGCCGCGTTCGAATCGGTGCGAGGAATCGGTGGACAAGCCATAGCGGCGAGCGCGGCCGGCAATGGCATCGGGATGGAAATGCGCGGCTTCCAGAAATATGGCGTTCGTTGCCGGCGACACCGCAGTAGCGGCACCGCCCATGATGCCCGCCAGGGCCAGGGCGCCGGTGTCGTCGGCGATCGTCAGGGTATCCCCGGCCAGGGTGATGTGCTGCTCGTTGAGCAATGCCAGCGTTTCGCCCACCCGCCCCATGCGCACGCGGATGCCACCTTGCAGTTTGGCGAGATCGAAGGCGTGCATGGGCTGGCCCAGTTCCAGCAACACGTAGTTGCTCACGTCCACCACCGGATGGATGGCTCGCAAACCGGAACGCTCCAGTCTCTCTATCATCCAGCGCGGCGTTGCTGCACGCGCGTCGAGTCCATGGATCACTCGGCCGCAATAGCGTGGGCAGGCGGTCTCCTCCTCGATTGCAACCGGGTGGACGGCGTCCGAAGCCGCAGCGACCGGCGCGCAATCGACCGGAATCAGCGACGCGTCAGCCAGGGCCGCAACTTCTCGGGCGATACCCTGAATCGACAGGCAATCGCCACGATTGGGCGTGAGCTTCAAGGTAAGGAGATGGTCGTCGAGATTCAGCCATTGCCGCAGCGTCTGGCCGGCAGGCGCATCGCCCGGCAGCTCCAGGATGCCGGTGGCGTCTCCTGCCAGGCCGAGCTCCTTGGTGGAACAGAGCATGCCGAAAGAGGCCACGCCGCGCACCCGGGCGCGGCTGATGGCAAAGCCCCCGGGCAACACCGCGCCGACCAGGGCGCAGGCGGTCTTCAGGCCCGCGCGGGCATTGGCGGCACCACAGACGATGGTCAGCGGCTGCGAGGCACCGACGTCCACCTGACAGACCCGGAGACGATCGGCGTCGGGGTGTTTTTCGGCGGAGAGGATTTCCGCAACCACCACCAGGTCGAAGGCCGGCGCCACGGGGGCCAAGGCCTCGACCTCCAGCCCGGCCATGGTCAGAAGGTGGCCGAGTTCCTGTGTGTTCAGTGCGGGATTGACTAGGCTACGCAGCCAGGCTTCAGAGAATTGCATAAGGGTGTGCTGGCAATGGATTCAGGCGAATTGTTTTAGGAAGCGCAAATCGTTCTCGAAGAACAGGCGCAGATCATCGACACCATAGCGCAGCATGGCCAGGCGCTCCACGCCCAGCCCGAAGGCGAAGCCTTGGTAGCGCTCGGCATCGATGCCGACATGGCCGAACACGTTGGGATGCACCATGCCGCAACCCAGCACTTCCAGCCAGCCAGTGTGGGAACAGACGCGGCAGCCGGCGCCGTTGCAGAGAACGCAGCCGATATCCATTTCCGCCGAGGGCTCGGTGAACGGGAAGAAGGAGGGGCGGAAGCGCACGGCCAGATCATCGCGCTCGAAGAAACGCGCCATGAAGTCGGCCAGTATCCCTTTCAGGTCGGCGAAAGTCACCGACTCGTCCACCCACAGGCCTTCCACCTGGTGGAACATGGGGGTGTGGGTCACGTCG
>CAISDD010000374.1 GCA_903883985.1 uncultured Pseudomonadota bacterium
CACCGTTGCGAGTCCGCGTGGGCAAACGATAAGGCCGTTTGCCCACCCTACCCGGCTGGAATGGGTGTCCAGCTTGTCGTGGAAGACGCAAGCAAGGATGCCTGCGCTACAGGGTCTCGCCAGTGCTTCTTCAGCCTGCTCTCCTGGGGTGGGTTACATCACTACCCCGCGAGAACGGGCGCTGACCGCACTATGCCGTGACATATTGAGAAGTTACAAACAAAACTCGTAACCATTTGTTTCTTCAAGAACGCATGGCCCGCGCGCGGGGTTAGGAAGCTGAGTAGTTACAAAAATCGGCATGATGGATTGAGGTAAAGCCGGCGAGGACGCCGTCGCTAATTGCCAACGTAACCACTCCGGGTAGTCCGGTGAACAGGTCACGATGATGGATCAATGCGTCGCCTCGACCACCGTAGCGAACACCCAGTCGGAGTAGTGGCCAGCCCCTTCGAATGTCAAGTCTTGCTTGGGGAAGCCGGCAATTTTCCGCGGACGCGAGCTGGATGGACTGTGCAACCCTTTAATGCCGCCGCGTTCGTCGCGCAACAGCACCCACTCGCCGCCCCCCACCGGATCCTGCCAGAGGCGCCGGAGGTGGCGCACGGTATTGGGGAAGCGCGGGTCGATCAGGAGGTCTTCCAGTTTCTTCGGGTAGACTTTATCGCTGCCCGGAGTCGATTGGTAGTAAGCGGTGAGGGCTAGTCGGTATTGGTCGCCCACGAACAGGAGCTGAGCCTCCTTCTCCCGCGCCACGGCCGTTTGCCAATTCCTACCCACTAAGGCCAGGAGCAGGCCCAGGACGCTGACCAGGAAAAGCAGGCCAATCAGGGTGAAGCCGGACTGCCGCGTCACCTTCTCCCCTGCTAACTCACCACTGCGCATAGGGCCGCCCGTCGGCACCGGTGCCAACGGCGCCACTCTTCACGTCGCCCACGCCACTCTTCACGTCACCCACGCCACTGCCCTCTTCACCAGGGGTCGTGGTCCAGGTATCACTGCGCCCAGTGACCGGGTCCATGGGAATGGCGCGCAGGTAATGTTCCGTAGCCAGCGCCTCTAGTGTATCGGGCCAGTGCCCCTTGTCGGCGTGGTACTGGTCCAGGGAGTCGCGCAGGGTTGCCAGGTTCTCCATCAGAACCGTTTCCTTGGATCGCTCGATGTGCTGGAAATAGCGGGGTGCCGCGATGGAGAGCAGGAGGGCGATGATGGACAGCACCACCAGCAGTTCCACCAGGGTGAAGCCTCGTTCGCAAGGGCGCGCACCTACCATGTGCGGATCCTCTCGCCGTTGAGGGCAACGTGGTCAGAGCGGGAATAGACATCGAACACGTCGTCGCCATCCTTGGGGTCGTCCGGTGAACTGGCGTAGCTGCGCTTACCCCAGGTGTCGGCGGCGCTGGCAGAGGCATCCGCAGCGAAGGGGTCGCGCGGCAGTCGGCGCAGGAAGTAGATGGGACGACGGTCCGGTTTGGTGATGTCAGGCACACCTTCGGTCAATGATTTAAGCGTGTCCGGATACCCGTTGGAATCCGCCGCCGCCTCGACGCGCTTATCCACTACCGCCTGGTGGTAGGCGTCCAGTGCGCCGCGGATCTGGCGCAGGGCCAGGCGCACCTCGTCCTCCTTGTGGCGTTCCATGGTGACGCTCAGAAGCGGCACCGCCAGCGCGGACAGAGTGCCGACAATGGCCACAGCCACCACGAGTTCGATCAGGGTAAAGCCGCCCGTCCTGGCCGCCCCCGCTCCAAAATGGGGGGGGAGACGCGTGGCCATCGCGAAAGTCATGGCGCCGAGGGCTGCATGAGGGCACCCGTGGGCATCATGACTGCGGCAGCGGCCTCCGGATCGGGTTCCGCTTGCGCGCGCAGGGGCTGGTCGCTGGTCTGGCTATCGGTGCCGGCGAAGAATTCGCCGTCGGCCAGTTCCGGGCGCACGACGTTGGAGAGGATGTGCGGGGTGATGGTGAGGATGATCTCGGTCTTGTCGAGTTGATCGGAGTTGCTGGAAAACAGTCGGCCGAGGATGGGCAGGTCGCCCAGGCCCGGCACCTTGCTGGCGCCGGCGCGGTCGGCGTCGGAGATCAGTCCGGCCAGCACCTGGGTTTCACCGTCTTTCAGGCGCAGCACGGTGTTGGCGTTGCGGCTGCCCAGTTGATAGGTGAGCGTGCCGGTGGCGCTCTTGACTTGGTTGACGATGCTGGAGACTTCCATGCCGACCTTGATGGTGACGTCGCCCTCCAGGCCAACCTGCGGCTCCACGTCGAGCTTGAGGCCGACGTCCAGGTAGGTGACCGATTCGCTGATGACGCCGGTGGCCGTGGTGTTGGTGGTGATCACCGGCACTTTGTCGCCGACATGGATCTTGGCCTTTTCCCGGCTCTTCACCCGGATGCGCGGATTGGCCAGGATGTTGACGTCGCTGGTATCCTTGCGGAGGTTCAGCGCGGGATTTGCGGAGACACCGATCTGGGTGGCGTTGAGGTGTTTCAGCATATCCAGGGTCAACGCTTGGGAGACCTGATTCGTGGTGGTGGCCACGGTAGCGCCGCTGTTGGTGGTTACCGTGTTCACATTAGCAATGCTCAGCACCGAGAACTGGTTAGGGTACTGTATCCCCAGATCCTGCAGCCGACTGCGGGTGACCTCCATGATCTCCACCTCCAGCATCACCTCGGCATCCGGACGGTCCGCCACGTTCACCAGTTTTTCCGCCAGGCGCACTGCTTCGGGGGTATCGCGCACGACCAGCATGTTGAGCTTTTCGTCTACATACACGTCCTTGATCCGTGCCATGGTGCGCAGCAGCGCCATCACGTTCTTGGCCTCGGCGTAGGCGAGAAAGAAGCTCTTTACGACCTGGTCCTGGTAGTCCTTTACTTTGGCGGGCTGGTTGGGGTAGATCAGCACGGTATTGGCGTTGAGGATTTTCTTCGCCAACTGGTTGGTGGCGAGCAAGGTATCGAGGGCGTCGGCGAGTGGGGTATTGCGCGCGAATACGGTGGCCCTCTGGTCGAGTTTCACCTCTTTGTCGAACACGAAGTTCAGGCCGGACTGGCGGCTCAAGGCGTCGAATACCTGCTTCAACTGTGCATCGCGGAATTCCAGGCTGACCGGGCGGCGGTAGGTGGCACCCAGATGCGGGATGTCGACGCCGCGCAGGCGACCGGTCTTCTCGTCGACCTGCTTGAGCAGGCGCTGTGCTTCCGGGTTGCCCGGTTCCCGCGCCAGCACGGAGCGCAGCCGTGCACGCGCAGCTTCCAGTTCGTTCTTAGCCAGGGCTTCGTTTGCCGCTTTCAGCAAGGACTGATTGTCCAGTCGTACCTGGACGGCGCCCAAGGCGCCGACGATGCGTGCGTCGTTGCCGTATTGCTGCTCCAGTTCGCGGTAAGCGGCAGCGGCGGCCCCCAGCTTGCCGGCACTCGCCTGGGCCTCGGCCGTTGCCAGGCCCTTCCGCAATTGTGTCTCACGCGCGCGCAACAGGGCGGTGCGGTACTGGGCATTACCGGGATGTTTGGCGACGGCCTGTTCCAGTGAAGCCAGACCGGCCGCGTCACGACCTTCGGCCAGGAGTTTCTCGCCCTCTCGGTAGGCGGAATCGCTGGCGCAGGCGGTCAGCACCAGCGCGCTGGCAACAATCAAAATAGACGTCGGCCGTCTCATGGGGCGATCCTCAATATTTGCTGCAGGTTCAAAGCGGTCCAGGTGAAGAGGATGAAGTTATCGCTCGCCTGGTCCAGATGCCAGCCGGACAGGGCGTCGCCAACTTGCGTTTTCAGTACACGGTCGCCCTCGGTCAGGAAAATGATGTTCTTACCGCTTTCCTTCCAGCTCCCCAGGTATTGAAACGGCAGTGGGGGCGCCACCGGGGGTGGCGGTGGTGGTGGTGGCGGTGGTGGTGGTGGCACGTACTTAGGCGGTGGTGGTGGCCGCCAGTTCTGCGCCGGGAAGAGGTCGGCGCGTATGGTGCCAAGTCGCTCCGACTTGCTCGGTAGTGCCCTACGCTCATATGCGCGATGATCCCGTTCCATCACGGTGCCCGCTACGCCCTCTTGCGGCCGCGGCCAGAAGGCGGCCAGGGTTGCCGTCAGAGCCAGGCCGAGCAACATCCGGTGTGGCGTCATCGCGGCGCCTCCAGATTGAGGACGAAGCGCAGATGCGCTTCCAGGTCCGTGGTGGCGATGTCTTCACGGGTCAGTTCCAGATGTTCCAGAAGCAGCGCCGGGTCGTCGTTGAGTACCTCTGCCAGAAAGGCGCGCAGGGCCGAATAGGGGCCGTTTATCGGCAGGTCGATGTGCATCCGGCGGTTGTCGCCCACCCGTGTCTCGGCGTAGCGGCCTTCGTCCAGAACCAGGCCATGATGACGGGCGGCGGCGAACAGGCGCGGCAACGCGGCTTCCACGCGTTCTCGCGGTACGGCAAGTGGTTTCTGCACGCGCTCACTGGCGAGGGGCAGCAGGGTCCGGCTGGCGGCGGCGGCTTGGCCAGTCGCCAGGGTTTCCTCAAGGGGTGCGTTCACCAGCAGGTCGCCCGCCACGGCGGCGAGCAGCAACAATGCCCCTAGTGCACCGGGCATACCCAGGCGGGCGAGCTGGAATACGAAGCGATCGAGCCTCATCGCGTTCGCCGGTAGGAGCGGGCTTGCCCGCGATGGTGAGGTTGAGCATATCTCGGTTTCATCGAGTTCCCCAGCCGAGTTGTAGTTCGAACGACACCGGATGCCGGCCTTCCTCTTCTTGAACTTCGTGATGGGTCAGGCTGGCGTCCCTGAATCCAGGCTCGCCGCGTAACGTCTTGAGCCAGTCCAGCATGTCGGCCTCGCTACGCGCCTGGGCGCGGATCTGCACCGCGCCGCGCAGCGCATCGCCTTGTAGGCTCAACAAGGCGATGGACTCCGGACGCAGGGTTTCAAGACGATCCAACAACTCGCCCCAGGGCCGGACCGGCGCCGGGCTCTCCGCGACGACACGCAGGGTGTGTAAGCTGGCGGGAGCGGCGGGTACTGTGAGGGAGATGGCGGCCAGTTTTTCCGTCAGGGTCGCATAGTGCTGCCCATAAAAGACGGCCAGACCCAATCCAACGGCCAACAACAACCAGGCCACCAGGGGCGTGCGTGGCCTGGTTTGCAAAAAATCCGGGCTGGCGTGGCCAGTCAGGAGGGCAATGTCGTGCGTATTGGCGAGCACCCGCGCGCCGCTCCAGTCGCCCGCCATGCCGCAACCCACCAACTCCAAGGGGGCGTCTCCCAGACCATCGACCAGAGCTGCACGAGTCAGCAGATCGGTCAGGGCGCCGGGTTCGCCGCGCGCACTGTCGAGCTTCACCGCTACGCCGCGTTCGCGGCTGACCAGCGTGATCCGGCCTTGCTCCACCAGCGCCAGGCGTGCCGTGCCACGCCCACCATATCGGGCCAGGGCCAGCGCCGGCCAGGGTGTCGCAGCGATTACGGTCAGGCCGGACTGTCTCAGGAGTTCCAGCAGTTCCGCCCAGTGTCCGGCGTCGATACCCGAGGCCAGGATGGGTTCACCAGATACGGCAGGACGGAAGGCAAGGCACCAGTTCGGAGCCAGCTCGCCGAAGCGTTCTGTCACCTGACTGTCCACCCAACCACGGGTTTCCTCGTGATTCAAGCGGGTGGGCGCGCCGGGCAACAACCAGAGCGGCGCGAAATGCGAAGACACCACCACCGCCACGCGGCCCCTCGGCTTGGGGTTATCCAGCAGAATTCGCAGCGCAGCCATCGCCCCGGCCCAACCGGGCTCGGCCGGGGTGGCTGCGTGCAGACTTCCGCGTGAGCGCAGCAGCACCTGTCCGGGGCCGAGATAGAGGGTGGCGCTCGCGAACACGTCAATCAACGAACGTGACACGGTTCGCTTCCTCCAGCGTGGTTAGCCCCAGCCGCACCAGATCGAGCGCAGCGCGGCGCAAGGGGCGCACGCCGGCGCGGGTGGCGGCTTCCTTGAGGCTGCGGATGGGCGCGCGGGCGACGATGAGTTCGCGCAGTTCGTCATTCAATCGCATCAGTTCGGCGATGGCACGGCGGCCCTTGTAGCCACTGCCGCGGCAATGGGCGCAACCTCGACCTGCCTGGAAATCGTAAGCGCTCGCGTCAGCGATGCCGGAGAGGGCGAGCAGAGCCGCATCCGGCGACACCGGGGCCGCGCACTCCGGACAGGCGATCCGCACCAGGCGCTGCGCCAGCACCCCGTTCAAGGCGGACACCAGGCTGTAGGGCTCCACCCCCATGTGGGTGAAGCGGCCGATCACGTCGAAAACGTTGTTGGCGTGCACCGTGGTGAATACCAGGTGGCCGGTCAGTGCCGACTGGATGGCGATCTGCGCGGTCTCCGGGTCGCGGATTTCGCCGACCATGATCTTGTCCGGGTCGTGGCGCAGGATGGAGCGCAGGCCGCGGGCGAAGGTGAGTCCCTTCTTCTCGTTGACCGGGATCTGCAACACGCCGGCCAACTGGTATTCCACCGGATCTTCGATGGTGATGATTTTGTCGCGCCCGGTGTTGATCTCGGACAAGGCCGCGTACAAGGTGGTGGTCTTGCCGGAGCCGGTGGGGCCGGTGACCAGGAACATGCCGTAGGGCTCGCGCGCCAGGCGGCGGATGGCTTCCAGGGTGGCGCCCTCGAAGCCGAGACGCTCCAGGGTGATGCCGGACAGGGTGTCGTCGAGCTGCTGCCGATCGAGCACGCGCAGCACGGCATCCTCGCCGAACACGCCAGGCATGATGGACACGCGGATATCTACCTCGCGCCCGCGGAGCCGGACCTTGAAGCGGCCGTCCTGGGGAATGCGCCGTTCGGCAATGTCCAGTTCGGCCATCACCTTCACCCGCGAGATCACCTGTTCCGCCATCTCGCGCCCGGCCGGTTGGGCGATGCGGTTCAACACGCCATCGATGCGGTATTTGATGGTGAGGCCCTGGGCATCGTTTTCCAGGTGGATGTCGGAGGCGCCGCTGGAAAGGGCGTCGTACAGTGTGGAATGCACCAGCTTGATCACCGGCGAGGCATCGGCACCGATGGCCTGCAAGGAAAGCTCCTCGGAGCGACCGTCCTCGCCGCTGGCTGCGGCATTATTCGTCACCCCATCCATGGCCTTGAGGTTCACTTCCAGGCGATGCAGCCAGGCCAGGATGTCCTCGCGCCGCGCCAGGGCTGGCTGGAAAGCGAAGTTGAGGCGGCGTTCCGCCCACTCCAGCAATTCGGGCCTCAAAGGGTCGGCGAACACGAACCAGAGGTTCTCATCGCCATCGCGGCAGGCTGCGCACTCGCGCGCCAGGGATTGCGCGAACGGCAGCAGGTCGAATGCGGGCGCCATGTCGCGCAGCCGGCTCATGTCCAGCGCAGGGAAAGAGAAGGCGTCGGCCAACTCGAGCAGGAAGGTGCGGCCGTCCAGCCCGGACAGCCGCTCCATCGCGGCCAGCGGCGTCTCGCCGTGGGAGACGGCCTGCTCACGAGCCTGGCGGATGAGATCGGAAGTGAGGGTCATGGATGGTGCGCAGGCATCCCTGCCTGCGTGTCGCTGGAGTCGGTGTGAAGGTTCATTCCAGGCTCCCGGCCAGTTCGAAAATGGGCAGGTACAGCAACACCACGATGCCACCCACTAACAAGCCGATCACGGCCATCAACAGGGGCTCGAACAAGCGCGTGAAACGCTCCACGAAGCGGCTGGTTTCATCGTCGTGGAAGCTGGCGAGGTTTTCCATCATTTCGCCCATCTGGCCGCTCTTCTCGCCCACCAGAAGCAGGCGCGCCGCCACCGGCGTGGTCAGTCCGGCCAGGCGCATGGCCTCGGAGAGGGCCAAGCCTGCGCGTATCTGGCCGGCGGCGACCGCCACACGGGAGCGCAATTCCACGGCCAGGAGCCCGGAGGACATTTCCAGGGCGGGCAGGATCGGTGTGCCGCCGGCGAGCAACATGCCGACGGTGCGGTAAAAGCGGGTGAGTTGGAACACGCGCAGGCGCTCCCCCAGGCCAGGCAGGCGCCAGGCCAGTCGCGCCAGGGCGGCGCGGACGCCGGGCCGGCTGGAGCCCCAGCCGAGGAGCGCCAGAGTGGAGAGGAATCCCAAGCCGGCGGCGGCGCTATGGGCGTCGATCCAGACCCCGGTCCCCATCAGGACGCGGGAGGCCCAGGGCAGTCGCGTCAGGTTGTCGGCGTAGATGGTGGCGAAGCGGGGTGTGACGAAGCCGATCAGAAATAGCGCCACCAGCCCGCCCAGGCAAATCAGCAACAGCGGGTAGATGGAGGCAGACACCACGCTGCGCCGCACATTGTCCACCCGCTCCTGCCAGGCCACATAGCGGCTCAAAGCGGGGGCGAGGTCGCCGCTCCTCTCGGCGGCGCGCACGCCGGCTGCATACAGGGCGGGAAACACCTCCGGAAAATGGCCCAGTGCGCAGGAGAAGGACTCACCCTGGTTGAGGCGTTCCAACACCCCGACCAGTACCCGCCGCGATTCGCCGCGGGTTTCCTTTTCCAGCAGGGTCTGCAATGCTTCCAGCAGTGCCAGGCCGCTCCCCAGCAGGGCCAGGAGCTCCCGGGTAAATAGCAGTAGGGGGAAATGGCTGCGCCGGGCGAACAGGCTGCCCACTCCCCGGTGCGGGCGCACCGCCAGCACGGTCAGTCCCTCCCCGCGCGCCATGACCGCCGCCTCGGCGGCCGTGGCGGCTTCCATGCGCAGGCTGACGCGGCCGGCAGCGTTGAGGGCGCGGACCTGGAAGATCATGAATTAGAGGGCGCGCGCGCTCATTGCCAGTTAACGATGTCCGCGTCTTCGCCGCTGCCGCCGGCCTGGCCATCGCGGCCGAAGGACCAAAGATCATATTCGCCGTGCTCGCCCGGCGCCCGGTACTGGTAAGGGTGGCCCCAAGGGTCGTTGGGCAGGTTCTTCTTCAGATACGGCCCCTGCCAGCGGGTTTCACCCACGGGCTGCTCGTTCAATGCCGCCAACCCCGGCGTGGAGGCTGGGTAATGACCGACATCTAGGCGGTACTGGTCGAGTGCGTCCTCCAGGGCCTTGATCTGGGCTCGGGTCACCTTCACCTCGGACTTGCCCACTTGAGCAAAATAGCGCGGCGCGACATAGCCCACCAGCAGGCCGATGATGACCAGCACTACCAGCAGTTCCAGGAGGGTGAAGCCGGCCGCGCGGCGCTCCGCAGGCGCGGTGGAATGACGCAAAGTTCCTGGGATCATAGTGCGGGTGTCCCCCGATCCTGGGCCTTTTGACGGTGCAAGGCTGGAAGCATCCCGGGCCTCTCCGATTGATATGCCATGTATGTATGCGTTGACCAAAGTGAAGGCGGTTATGGACAGAATATCGCGCCAGGAAATCGCACAAGCCCAGTACGGCGAGGGTGAGTTCGATGCAGAAGCGGGTCTGGCAGCCTGCCCGCTCAGGGGCGCTCTGCACAACCCCAGGGTTCCAGCCCCCGGCCGGACGGCGCTGATTGTAAAACAAATAGCCGACCAGGGTGGGCATGGAAATTGCTTGCAAAATGAGCACGTCGGTGTGTAATACACACGAAATAGACCTGTTTCTCGGTCGTGGGGCGTCACCTATTTCACCTTCGAAAACCGTAAAATCCAACTTGGGAGGGTGGATCAATTGAAATCCGTGATTGCCTTGGACGCCATCTCGCAGGGATACTTCGACGCTACGTTCCTTAGTGCCGTGTGCATCCGACGCGCACGGGCGCTTGCATGCGTGGCTCATGCGGATGGTGGGTCCACCCCGACCCGGATCGCCTCGGCCGGAGATTCGAGCACCGGCATTTCAACTCCAGAGAATAAATGACCGTCGATATAGCAAGCATCACCGAGCAGGTGCGGAAAGAAAGCGCCTTTATCCGCCAGGTCGAGACCGCCATCGAGACGGCCATCGTCGGCCAGAAGTTTCTGGTAGAGCGCATCCTGGTTGCCCTCCTGACCAACGGCCATATCCTGATCGAGGGCGTGCCCGGCCTGGCCAAGACCAAGGTGGTGAAGAGTCTGGCCAACCTGATCGACGCACGCTTCCAGCGCATCCAGTTTACGCCCGACCTGCTGCCCGCGGACCTCGTTGGCACCCTCATCTACAACCCGGCCGAAGGTGGATTTAGCACCAGGAAGGGGCCGATCTTCGCCAACATCGTCCTGGCGGATGAGATCAACCGGGCTCCAGCCAAGGTGCACAGCGCCCTGCTGGAGGCCATGGAAGAGCGTCAGGTGACCATCGGTGAGCATTCCTATCCACTGGAACGCCTGTTCCTGGTGTTGGCTACGCAGAATCCCATCGAGCAGGAAGGCACTTACCCGCTACCGGAAGCGCAGATGGACCGCTTCATGCTGAAGGTCTCCATCACCTACCCCACTCGCGACGATGAGAGGGAAATCATGCGCCGCGTCGCCCGTACCGGCCTGTCGGAGGCACTGCAACCGCTGATACATCCAGACGATATCCTGCGCGTGCGCTCACTGGTGGATACCATTTATCTGGATGAGAAGATCGAGAAATACATCCTCGACCTGGTATTCGCCACCCGGCACCCGGCGCAATACGGCTTTGCCGACCTGGCTCGATTCATTTCTTATGGCGCTTCACCGCGGGCCAGCATCAACCTGGTACTGGCCTCCAGAGCCATGGCCTTCCTCCGCGGTCGCGGCTACGTCGTGCCCCAGGACGTCAAGGACATGGCACCGGAAGTCCTGTGCCACCGCATCCTGCTGAGCTACGAGGCCGACGCCGAGGGTGTCAGCGTGCACCAGCTCATCGATCGTTTTCTGGCGGAAACAGGGGTGCCTTGAGCGTGGCAGCAGGCGACAGGCAAGCACCCCGCGTCTGGACCGATGCGGACATACGCCGTCTGCGTCTCGTCTCCGCGCGTCTGGTCACCGGACTCTTCGTCGGTGA
>CAISDD010000375.1 GCA_903883985.1 uncultured Pseudomonadota bacterium
CCAGGCTCCCTCACCCTGCCCTCTCCCGAAGGGAGAGGGTTCCACCCCCTTCCCCCTCCGGGGGAAGGGCCGGGGATGAGGGCCTGCGCCGGCAGCTTAAGGAAGGCAAGTTACGCGACATTACTTATCAGAATCAGGAATCGCATCTCAGTCTCCTTATGTGCGAGGGTTCGGCACTCGAATCAGGCGCGCAGTTTGGCGAGGACTTCCGTCAAGTGGGATTGCGCTTCCGCCATGGCCGAACTGATGTCCGGATGTCCGGCGCTGGCGGCGACCACGCCGGGATCTTGCAGGGCGATGCGGGTCACACCTGGTGCGATTTCGTAAGCGCAGCAGCCGCAGGGTAGCAGGGTGCCGGCGTCGCGATCGGCCTCCAGGACGCGCCTGGCGATGCCTGGGGCGCACACTCCGAGCAGGCGGTAGGGCGGGATGTCGTGGTCCAGTTTGGCCTTCATGATGGCCTGAACGTCGACGTCCGAGACGATGCCCATTTTGGATTCGGCCAACGCGGATTTGAGCCTGTCTATGGCCTGGTCGATGGGCAGGGCGAGTTCAACGGTATGTGCGTACATGGGTTTCCTCTGTTCGGAAAGGTTGGAACCCATCTAGCCTACCTGAGCTTGGGGCTGTATGCCATGCGTCGGTTGGGTTGGGTTCGCGGGTCGATGGGGGGGCGAGTCGCCGAAATCATGCCCGGAGTGGTTTCAGGTAATGTCGCTCAAAAATGCGCTTGGCCCAGTGGAACAGCCTCAGGGGGGGCAGGAGGAAGGCGCGTTTCTCGTCGCGGTAGACCAGGATGCCCTGGTCCAAGGTATCGACGATGCAGATCAGCTCCACCTTGAAGCGCGCCGTCGGCGCCTTGTCGTGCAGTGCCAGGAGCAGGTTTTCCGCCGCGGCACGGGCTTGCAGGTCGGCGATGTGCGCCTGCTTCGGCATCCAGTCCGGGCCGGGAAAACTGCCGGCGTCGCCCGCCACGAAGACGCGCTGCGCGCCTTCCACCCGGCAATGGGCGTCGGCCTTGAAGAAACCCCCGGGAGACAGCGGCAGGCCAGAATCCACGGCCCAGGTCGGCCCCGTCAGGCCGGGCATGAACAGGATCAGGTCGGCATCGATGTGGCCGCCCTCGGTGGACACGCCCTTTTCCGAAAAACTCAGGGGCTTGTGGCCCAGATGGGTATCGATGCGGCGTTTGGCCATTTCCGACAACAAGCCGGAAGCCGCCTTTTCGCCGAGACGCATGCCCGGTTGGGCGGCTGCATTGAAAAAGGTCAGCGCGATCTCGTCGCGCTTGCCGCGTTGGCGCAGCAGCGTATCCAGGCCGAACAGCAATTCGAACATCGGGCCGCCGCGCATGGCCGAGGGTTCGTTGGGGTTGCCGCCGAAGCCTAGGGCGATGCGCCCACGGCTCATGGCCGCGACGCGGTCGCGGATCGCTTCCGCCGACGCCACGCCCTCGCACAGCGTCAGCGCATGCTCGATGCCAGGCAGCTTCTTGATGAAGCGCCCACCGCTGGCGATGAGCAGCAAGTCGTTTTCCACCGGCCCATGATCGGTCTGCACGGTACGGCCACCGTTGGCAAGCCCGGTGACGCTGCCTGCGATGAACTCGACGGCGTGATCCTTGAAAAAGCGGCCTAGAGGGAGGGTCAGATCGCTCCCCTGGCGTCGCCCGGAAGGAATCCAGATCAGGCTGGGCAGGTAGACGAACTCGGCTTTGGGTGCGACCACGGTGATCCGGGCGGAAGGCGCGCGGCGGCGCAATTCGCGCACGGCGGTGAGCGCGGCGAATCCGGCGCCGAGGATGACGATGCGGGGTGTAAGGTTCATGGTGTCCACGGTTAGGAATAGTCTTTCAAGTCGTTCGCCAGGCCGCCCCCAGGAACGACCTGGCCCGGGGCGGCTCGGAAACATTTCCCGAGAGCCGGGGATAGTAACTTCTCAATAAGGCACGGCAACCCTATCGACGAGGTGACGAGACCTATCGCGACTTCACCGGTGGCAAACGCCCTCCCAAGAAGCACGCTTCAAGCTGTTGCTTCAAAAAGAAATCATCACGGCAGCGCCGGCTTCTGGCCGGCTGTTTTCAAAGACGCAGGCAAGGATGCCTGCGCTACAGGCACTCGCTGACGCAGGCAAGGATGCCTGCGCTACAGGGACTCGCCAGGGCTTCTTCAACCTGCCTGGGGTGGGTTACATCACTACCCCGCGTGAACGGGCGCTGACAGCACTATGCCGTGACTTAGTGAGAAGTTACCGGGGGCACAGCTAATAATCTGATTTTCCAGGCATTCTACCGTTGGTCGCGGCAATGCTGAAGCAGGCAGCGGTCTTGGGCGTGTGGGATACTTGCGGTCTTGCAGGTGCCGCCTGCATCCTGCCTCAGACCCGGACCCATTGGCGGCGCGAGCGCGGGAAGCGTTTTGCGTCACTGGGTTTTTTCTCCCCCGCGCCGGTGAGGGTTGGGGGCGGTTTTCGCCACTTAACTGGAACTACACCATGAAAGTCTTGGTTACCGGCGCGGCCGGCTTCATTGGCATGCATGTCGCGGAAATCCTGCTCAAGCGAGGCGACGAGGTCGTCGGTATCGACAATCTCAACGATTACTATGACCCGAACCTGAAGCTGGCGCGCCTGGAGCGGCTCAAGCCCTATCCAAATTTCAAGTTCGTGCGCGGCGACATCGCTGACCGGGTGACGGTGGAGGACCTGTTCGCCGCCGAGAAATTCAACCGCGTCATTAACCTCGCCGCCCAACCCGGCGTGCGCTACTCGCTGAAGAACCCCTACGTCTACATCCAGACCAATCTGGTCGGTTTTGGCAACCTGCTCGAAGGCTGCCGCCACAACGGCGTGGAGCATTTCGTCTACGCGAGTTCTTCCAGCGTCTACGGCGCCAATACTCACATGCCCTTCTCGGTGCATGACAACGTCGATCACCCGGTCAGCCTCTATGCCGCCAGCAAGAAGGCCAACGAGTTGATGGCCCACACCTACAGTCATCTCTACGGCCTGCCCACCACGGGTTTGCGCTACTTCACCGTCTATGGTCCTTGGGGGCGCCCCGACATGTCGCCCTGGCTGTTCACCTCCGCCATCCTGGAAGGCCGTACCATCGACGTATTCAACATGGGCCGGATGCAGCGCGACTTCACCTATATCGACGACATCGCCACAGGCACGGTGCGCATCCTCGACCGCTCCGCCACCCCGAACCCCGACTTCAGCACCGACGCGCCTGATCCCGGCACCAGCTACGCGCCCTACCGCGTCTACAACATTGGCAACCACCAACCGGTGGAGCTGATGACCTTTATCAAGACCATCGAAGATGCCTTGGGCCAGGAAGCGAAGAAGAATTACCTGCCGATGCAACCGGGCGACGTGGTGGCGACCTATGCCAACGTCGACGACTTGAAGCGCGAGATCGGCTTCGAGCCCAAGACCGAACTGGCCACGGGCATCAATCACTGGGCCGAGTGGTATCGGGCCTACACGGGCCAGTAAGCTGTGCCCCGTGGAGTCTGGTCGTGGATTCCGCGCGGGAACGACGACTGCTTACGCCGATCTGTCCGGCGCAGCAGCCTCCTCCTGGAACCCACTGGGGCCGCGGCTAAGCGTGTGGTGGGGGGAGGAGCGCGGGCGTCTCGCCCGAGAAACAATCCATGCTACGCGTAGGTAATAGTGCATTTGCATGGTGCGGGGTTGCTGTAACTTCTCAATAAGTCACGGCATAGTTCGGTCAGCGCCCGTTCACGCAGGGTAGTGATGTACCCACCCCAGGCAGGTTGAAGAAGCACTGGCGAGTCCCTGTAGCGCAGGCATCCTTGCCTGCGTCTTTGAAAACAGCCGGCCGGAAGCCGGCGCTGCCGCGATAGGTCTCGTCACCTCGTCGATAGGGTTGCCGTGACTTATTGAGAAGTTACGGGTGCAGAGGTAAGCGCATGATTTAATAAGATAAAATATGTATCTTTCGGCGCGATTGTGGCACAATGCCGGCCCTTTCTTCGTGGCGGCATAAGGAGTACTCGACGTGGCACAAAACGATACCCATCTGGTCTGGATCGACATGGAAATGTCCGGGCTCGAGCCCGACACCGACCGCGTTCTGGAAGTGGCTCTGATCGTCACCGACAAGGATCTGAATCTGCTGGAAGAAGGCCCGGTGCTGGTGGTGAGCCAGCCTCCCGCAGTGCTCGACGCGATGGATAACTGGAACAAGGGCACGCACGGAAAATCCGGCCTGATTGACAAGGTAAAGGCATCCGCCCTGTCCGAGGCGGCGGTGGAAGCGCAAATGATCGAGTTCATGAAGCGGTATGTGGGCGAGCGCAAGTCTCCCATGTGTGGCAATTCCATCTGCCAGGACCGCCGTTTCCTGGCGCGCTACATGCCGAAGCTGGAGGCCTACTTCCACTACCGAAACCTGGATGTTTCCACCCTGAAGGAACTGGCCGCCCGTTGGCGGCCGGAACTCAAGGAGGGCTTCAAGAAAGCCAACAACCACACTGCCTTGGCGGACATCCAGGAATCCATCGAAGAATTGAAGTATTACCGTGATACTTTCCTGCGCATGGCTCCGTAGGCGCGATTTCCCGCTATTGATGCCGGCGGAAGCCCGCAAGGGGGCCTCCGTTCATACACGTTAATGGAGCCCCCATGAAACCCGGAACGCCTTATTCCATCGAGGTCAACCCTCGCATGCCGCGCCGCCTGGCGCGCTTGTCTGAACTCGCGGACAATCTTTGGTATGCCTGGGATCGTCCCACCCGCAACCTGTTTGCGCGCCTGCACCCCGGACTCTGGGATGCGGTTGGTCACAATCCCAAGGCATTCCTGAAGCGCATCGACGAAAAGCGCCTGACCGAGGCGGCCGAGGACCACATATTCCTGGGTAGTTACAACCGCGTGCTGTCCTCGTTCGATACCTATATGAGTGAGCCCTTGCGGAGGGATTTGCCTCTGGACCTGAAACCGAACGACCTGATCGCCTACTTCTGCGCGGAATTCGGCTTTCATGAGGGTTTCCCGGTCTATTCGGGCGGATTGGGCATCCTGGCCGGCGACCATTGCAAGTCCGCGTCCGACATGCGTTTGCCCTTCGTCGCGGTGGGCCTGCTCTATCGCCAGGGCTATTTCCATCAGCGCATCGACAACGACGGCAAGCAGATCGCCAACTATACCGATTCCGAGTTTGACGATCTGCCGATTCGCGCCGCCATGGGTGAGGACGGTTACGAAGTCCACATCAAGATCGAATTGCCTGGCCGCACCCTGGAAGTCAAGGTGTGGGAAGCCTATATCGGCCATGTGCGCCTGTATCTGCTCGACTCCGACCTGCCCGCCAACAACGAGCAGGATCGCTACATCACCCACCAACTCTACGGCGGCGACCGTCATACCCGGATACAGCAGGAAATCGTGCTGGGCATCGGCGGCACGCGAGCGCTGGCCACGCTCGGCATCGAGCCCAGCGCCTACCACATCAACGAAGGCCATGCCGCCTTCCTGGTGCTGGAGCGCATCCGCCGCAAGGTGAAGAACGGGCTCACTTTCCACGCTGCGCTGGAGGCCGTGGCGGCTTCCACGGTGTTCACCACCCACACCCCGGTCCCTGCCGGACATGATCATTTCTCCTGGGACATGACCTGGGACTACTTCAGCCATTGCTGCACCGACTTGGGTATTTCGCGGGAAGAGTTCATGCATCTGGGCGGTGCCAGCGATGGCCAGGATTTCAACATGACCCGATTGGCGCTGAACGGCTCGCGCCACCACAACGGCGTCTCGCGCATCCATGGCGCCGTGTCCTCGCACATCCTGGCAGATACCTGGCCGCAGGTCTCCGAGCATGAGTCGCCCATGGATTACATCACCAATGGCGTGCATGTGGCCTCCTTTCTGGCTCAGGAATGGCAGGATCTGTTCGATACCAAGCTGGGTTACGAATGGCGTCGGCGCATCTGTGATCGGGATTTCTGGCAGCAGGTGGAATCGATTCCCAACCACCATTTCTGGTCGGTTCATCAGGGGTTGAAGGCGCAGTTGCTGCATTCGGTGCGCTATCGCGCCACCCAGCAGCATTTACGCAACCACGGCTCCGAGGCGCACCTGGAGCGCATGCTCAAGTTTGCCAATCCGCTCGACCCGAATGTCCTGACCATAGGCTTCGCGCGGCGCTTCGCCACCTACAAGCGCGCCACCTTGATCTTCGAGAACATGGATTGGCTGCGCCAGATCATCAACGAAGAACATCGTCCGGTGTTGTTCATTTTCGCTGGCAAGGCGCATCCGGCCGACCTGCCCGGGCAGGCGCTGATACGCCGCATCCACGAGATTTCCCGCTGGCCGGAGTTCGAGGGCAAGTTCCTGATGGTGGAAGGCTACGATCTCGGGTTCGCTCGGCGCCTGGTCGCCGGCTGCGATGTCTGGCTGAACAACCCCATCTACCCGCTGGAAGCTTCCGGCACCTCCGGCATGAAAGCGGCCGTGAACGGTGTGCTCAACCTCTCGGTCACCGATGGCTGGTGGGAGGAAGGCTATGAGCCCGGCAACGGCTGGGCGATCAAGCCCGCACCCGACGATTATGACGATGCCCGGCGCAATCGCGAGGACAGCCAGTCCCTCTACGAGTTGCTACAGGATCAGGTCATTCCCATGTACTACCGGCGCCAGGAGTTGGGTTTCTCCGGCGAATGGGTGAACATGGCCAAGCGCTCCATCTCCACGTTGTTGCCCGCGTTTAACGCCACTCGCATGGTCATGCAGTACGCCAACAAGTTCTATGCTCCCGCCAGTCGGCAATGGCGCCGCTACTCGGAGGGCAATTTCGTCGCGGCGGAAGGCGTCGCCACCTGGAAGGCCAAAGTGCGCCAGGCCTGGGCGGGCGTGGCCCTGCGCCGACTGGACGACCCGAAGAAGCGCATCACCTTCGGAGAGAGCATGGAGATCAAGGTCGCGGCGACCCTCAATGGCCTGGAGCCTGAGGATGTACGCGTAGAAGTGCTGCTGGGGCGCGCCTCCAAGGACGGCCAGGACAAGGATCTCGAAGCCATTCCCTTGGTGCCGCAGGGCATGGAGGGAAAAGAATGCATCTACGCCCTGGAAACCACCCCGGAAATGTGCGGTCGCCTGCGTTACCGTGTGCGGGTCTATCCTCTGCACGGTCTGCTCACCCACCCCTTCGAGATGGGGTTGATGGTATGGCTGTGAGGCGGCCACTAGCCACTAGCCACTAGCCACTAGCCACTAGCCACTGTGACGGCCTTCCTTGCCATCGGTCTCGGCGCCAGCTTCGGTGCCTGGCTGCGCTGGGGTCTGGGGCTTTGGCTGAATCCGCTGTTCCCGACCGTGCCCCAGGGCACGTTGGCGGCGAATCTCCTGGGAGGCTATCTCGTCGGCCTGGCGATTGCCTTTTTTTCACAACATCCGGCCTTACCTCCGGAATGGCGGCTCTTCGTCATCACCGGGTTTCTTGGTGGTCTGACCACGTTTTCCACCTTCTCCGCCGAAGTCTTCACCCTCGTTAGCCGCGGTCAGTTGGTCTGGGCGCTGGCCGCGGCATCCGTGCATCTGCTGGGCTCCCTGGCCTGCACGGCGCTGGGCGTGTGGACCTTCGTCCAGATACGCGCTTGAACGGGGATACGGCCCGCGAGCGGCCCACCGAGGAAATCATGCAATCCATCTACTTGCGCCTTTACGTTCAGGAAGGCATGAAACACGGCCATCGCAGCATACATGACTGGCTGTTCGAAGCCGCGCGTACACTGGGCATTTCCGGCGGCACGGTGTTTCGCGCCGCAGCCGGTTTTGGCCGCCATGGTCTGCATGAAGACCACTTCTTCGAACTGGCGGGCACGCTGCCAGAAACCGTGGAGTTCTTCGCCGACGCCGACAGGATCACCGCCCTGATCGCGCGGATCGGCGCCGAGGGTTTGCGTCTGCCCTATGTCCTGCATCCAGTAGACTCCGGGGTGACTGGCGTTTCCTGAGCCATCAAATGTTGTAAAGTTCACCGTGTATTTGCCGATACCACTTCATGACCTACGTAAATTCTCTCAAGTCCTTGATTCCAGTTGACCCATGATCCTTGAATCCTCAGTTGAACACGCCCGAGTGTGCGTCTGGCGAGTTGTCTGGCAAGGCAGCGGAGTCGTTGGCGGCTCTGCCGCCTTTCGAATCCGGCGTGCCCCTTGCGGGTGCAGCGGAGTCGTTGGCGGCTCTGCCGCCTTACGAATCCGGCGTGCCCC
>CAISDD010000376.1 GCA_903883985.1 uncultured Pseudomonadota bacterium
AGAGGGTTCCACCCCCTTCCCCCTCCGGGGGAAGGGCTGGGGATGAGGGCCAGCGCCGGCAGCTTAATGAAGGCAAGTTACGCGACATTACTTAGCTACAGGCATTCATGCCTGTAGCCACGAGTGGCCAGTGGCTAGAGGCTTGGCTACTCGCTACTCACGAAGCTCAGGGCTTGAGGTAGACGTAGCCCTCACGTGCTTGCAGCCGGGCGATTTCGGCGACCCCGGCCGGAACCACCTGCGCTTCCATGATCACCGCGCCGTCGTCTAGTTTGCGGCCCTTGAGCGTGTTGCGGCAAACGTCGAAGGTGACCCCGCGATCCCGCAGGCCTGCCACTTGTGGCTCGTAGGCACCTTTCTCGTCCTTGGCATCATTGAGCAGGAAATCGATGCCCTTGCCGTGGGTGACGACCACGATTCTGACACCGGGACTGGCATCCAGGTGGTTCTCGATGTTGCGCAGGGCAACACGGGCAACGCTGGCATCGTTGATGTGATAGACGACCTTGATCGCGGGCTCTGCCGCCATCGCCGCAGGTTCTTGTGTGCCGCCGGCCATCGCGGCACAGGGCAGGAGCAGGGTGCCGCATAGCAGGGCGGCGAACAGGGTAGGATAGTTCATGTATTCTCCAGGTTGGGCGAGGGTGCTCGTCCTTGTAAGGGCAAAGTCTGCCTGGATATCTACTCGTTGCCATGGCATAAACGGACCAGTCATACGTTCTCATGACGGGAGGTCCTGGACCTGCGGCCTTGTCGTAAGCTACACATGTTTTCTCAATGGGGGGGCGGGGTATGTTAGAGATCGGCTTGTACGGACTGGGTCGCATGGGCGGCAATATGGCGCGACGCCTCGCGCGCGGCGGGGTAAGGGTACAAGCCCTGAATCGGAATTTCGCGGTGACCGAGGCGCTGGCAGCAGAAGAGCGCAATGTGCATGCCTGTGGCGACCTGGAAGCAATGGTTGCGGCGCTGAGCGCGCCGCGCCTCGTCTGGTTGATGCTGCCGGCGGGGGCCGCCACCGAAACGGCGATTCGGGAAATCGCGCCGCTGCTGGAACCCGGCGACTTGTTGGTGGATGGCGCTAACGGGTATTACCAGGAGGCGCAAAGCAGGGGCCTGCACCTGCATGGTCTCGGCCTGGGCTTCGTCGATGTCGGCGTGTCTGGCGGCATCTGGGGTTTGAGTAACGGGTATTGCCTGATGGCGGGTGGCGGCGACGACGATCTGGCTCGCCTGAAACCCTTCCTGCAGGTGCTGGCGCCGACGCCTGAAACCGGCTGGCTGCATGCCGGCCCGGTAGGCTCGGGCCACTTCACCAAGATGGTCCATAACGGCATCGAGTACGGCATGATGCAGGCGCTAGCCGAGGGCTTCGCCCTGATGCGGGCGAAGAACGAGTTTGATCTCGACATCGCCGCCATCGCCGAGCTATGGCGGCACAGTTCCGTGGTGCGCTCCTGGCTGCTCGACCTCTCCGCAGACTTCCTCAAGACCGATCAGACGCTGGATGGCATCGCTCCTCTGGTGGCGGATTCCGGCGAAGGCCGCTGGACCGCGATGGAGTCGATCGATCTGGGCGTGCCCACGCCGGTGATGACGCTGGCGCTGATGAGCCGTTTCGCCAGCCAGGGGAAGGGCGATTTCGCCAACCAGATGCTGGCGATGATGCGCCGCGGCTTCGGCGGGCACGCGGTGAAGGGCGAGTAGCGAGTGGCGACCTGCAAGTGGCTACTTGCAAATTGCAAGTGGTACTTTGCACTCAGCACTCGCTACTCAGTACTCCGAACTCGGCAATTTATTAGAGGTTGACATGTTCGACCAGGAAACCCCGCTTCCCCCTTGTAATTTCGTGATCTTCGGTGCCACCGGCAATCTGGCTTCCAACAAGCTGTTGCCGGCGCTGTATCGCCTGGAACTGGCCGGCAAACTGCCGGAAGGGCTGAATTTCGTCGCCTTCGGCCGACGCGAATGGGACGACATCCTCTGGCGCGACTACGCCAGAACCCTGCTGACGAACAAGCTCAAGGCGGACGGAGCCGATCTGGAACGCTTCGTCAATCGCTTCGACTACCTGCGCGGGGAATTGAACGACCCACAGGCCTTCCTGGACCTCAAGGAAGTGCTCGCCAGACCGAAGCTAGGGGTTTGCTCGAATGTGGTGTTCTATCTGGCGATCAAACCCGGCGATTTCTCCGCAGTGATCAAGAACCTCGACGGCGCCGGCCTCTCCCATCCGCGTGGCCTGCACCGTATCGTTGTGGAAAAACCCTTCGGCGTCGACATCGAATCGGCGCAGATGCTCAACCAGTTGCTGCACCGCTATTTCGACGAGAAGCAGGTATTCCGCATCGACCACTACCAGGGCAAGGAGACGGTGCAAAACCTGTTGGTGTTCCGTTTTGCCAACACCCTGATTGAGCCGCTGTGGAACCGCAATTACATCGATCATGTCCAGATCACTGTGGCTGAGGATCTGGGCATCGAGAAGCGTGCCGACTATTACGACAAGGCCGGCGCTTTGCGAGACATGTTGCAGAACCACCTGATGCAGCTTCTCACCCTGGTGGCGATGGAGCCGCCGCCGGCTCTGGAGGCCGACGCCTTGCGCGACGAGAAGGTAAAGGTGCTGCGTTCCATCCGCCCCATCTCGCGCCGCTCCATTCATGCCCACGCCTTCCGCGCCCAATACAAGGCGGGCCTCATCGCTGGACAGCAAGTGGCCGGCTACCAGGATGAAACGGGGGTGGAACAAGATTCCGTGACGGAAACCTTCGTCGCCGCCAAGTTCTACATCGACAACTGGCGCTGGCGCGGTGTGCCGTTCTATCTGCGCACCGGCAAGCGCCTGAAGCAGTCGATGTCGATGATCGCGCTGCGACTGCGTCACCCCCCGCAGCAACTGTTCCGTGAGACTCCGCTGGAAACCCTGGAGCCGAACTGGATCGTGTTGTCGATCCAGCCCGATGAGAGCATGCACATGGAAATCCACGCCAAGCAGCCCGGCCTGGACATGAATACCCGTGTGGTCAAGCTCAACGCCAGCTTCCGCAACCCGGACGAACACCCGCTGGATGCCTATGAGGCGCTGTTACTGGACGTGATCGAGGGCGATCGCACCCTGTTCATCCGCTTCGACGAGGTGGAATGGGCCTGGCGCGTGGTCGACCCCATCCTCAAATACTGGGCCCAGGAGCGCGATTTCATCCACACCTACGTCGCCGGTGGCTGGGGCCCGATCGAAGCCAACCGTCTGTTCGACGGCGAGGATACGGAGTGGCGGAATTCGGTGTGAGGGGGGCTCAGCCCTGGATGCTGCTGCTGCCTGGAAGGCGTTGCCCGAGATCGTCGGCGATGGGTTGGGCACCAGGTACGAGGGCGCGGGCCGCTTGACCGCCACATAGTAGGCGAGCGCGGCGAGGTAGGCTTCGGTGCCTACGGCCATGACGCTGTCGTCTTGGTTCGCGACGATCTGCGCCAGGGGACGTTGCAGGCTGTTCAGGAGATCCACCGCTCCCAGGTCTCGGTCCATTCCGCCCATGTCCAGATGGCTTGGGCGCTGCGACCCGCTGGGGCCAACGCGATGAGATGGTTCCTGGGGCGTTGCCCCAGGCTGGATGGTATCGGGCCTTTGGCACTTTGATTTTTCGCGCCAAAGGCGCACCACCATCCCAGCCTGGGCATCGGCCCAGGTTCAGAGCTGCCTGGACGTGAGCATCTGCGCCAGCAAGGAGTGGTAGACCCGCAGTCGGTTGACCAGAATGCCGCCATCCATGGCGGCTTCCAGCACGGCGCAACCCGGTTCCTTGACGTGGCGGCAGTTGTAGAAGCGGCATAGCCCGCGGCGGCTGTGGATTTCCGGGAATGCCGCCATGAGTTCATCCTGATTCAGGTGCTTGAGGCCGAATTCCTGCATGCCCGGGGAGTCGATCAGCGCGCCGCCCCCGGGCAGGTGAAACATCCGCGCCTGGGTGGTGGTGTGCTTTCCTGCGTCCAGGGCAAACGAGATCTCCGCTGTGGCGGCGCAGGCATCGGGGATCAGGCGGTTGAGCAGGGTACTCTTGCCAACACCGGAAGCGCCTGCCAGCACCGAGACATGGCCTGCCAGACGCTCTTCCAGGGCGGCCACATCTTCCCGCGCCGACACCCGCAGCAGCGTGTAACCCAGTTCGGCATAGGGGGCGAGTCGGCGCTCCAGAGCCTGCGTCTCCGGCAGATCGGCCTTGTTGAGCACGATCAGGGCGGGTATGCCGGCCACTTCACAGGCCACCAGGCAGCGGATCAACAATTCCTCGTGGAAAGCGGGGACTGCGGCGACAACGATGCCGGCCTGGTCGACGTTGGCGGCGATCAGTTTGCTGCGGAATTCATCGGAGCGATACAGCAGATTCCTGCGTGGCTCGATGTTTTCGATCACGCCATGGCCGGCGCTGGTCATGGCGAAAGTGACGCGATCACCACAAGCCACGCCGCCTTTCTTGCCGCGGGTGACGCATTCGATGACACCCTCACCGCCATCCACCAGGAACTGGCGGCCGTGGGCGGCGACCACCGTGCCTTGGCCGGGTGTCAAAGTGCGAATAGCGCGTCGATCTTGGCAGCGCAGATGAAGTCGGATTCGGAGAGGCCGCCGATGGCGTGGGTGATGTACGCCACCCGGCAGGTATTCCAGCCTACCGTGAGGTCGGGGTGGTGGCCCTGCTGGTGCGAGACCCAGGCCACGGCGTTGACGAAGGTCATGGTGATGTAGTGGTCGGCGAATTTGAAGTCGCGCTGTAACTTGCCCTCCAGCACCTGCCAGTCGCTGACGAGTTGAGGCATCAAGGCGCTGGTTTCGGCGGCGGTAAGGGGCGCTACGCCGCCTTCGCAGGGCTTGCATTTGCCGTGGGAGAGATCGCAGAAGGTGTCGGTCATGGGAGTTGGGCGTTCACGGTGAGAGGGTGGAGAGGAATTTAATGAGTTGCCGGCATACGGCTGAGTGCTTGAGCATGAATCTCAAGCCTGGCGATGCGTTCGACTGCCTTGGGGTGGCTGTCGTAGAACAGCGAGTAGATCGGATCGGGCGTGAGCGTGGCGGCATTGTCCTGATAGAGGCGCACCAGGGCGGAGATCAGGTGGGCGGGCTTGCTATGGAGTGCGGCGAAATTGTCGGCCTCGAACTCGTGGCGGCGTGAGTGCAGGCTCATGAGCGGTGTCAGCGGAAACAGAAACACCGGCAGCACCAGGAAGAACAGGGCGAGTGCCGTGGCGTCCGAGGGCGCGCTCACACCCAGGCCAGCGTAGAACCAGGAGGCTTGCTTCAACCAGGCCAGGAGAGCGAGCAGACCCAGCGAGAGTGTGGACATCAAGGCGATCCGCTTGATGATGTGGTGGTGCTTGAAGTGTCCCAGTTCATGGGCCAACACGGCCTCGATCTGCTCAGGACTCAACTGGGTCAGGAGGGTGTCGTAGAAGACGATGCGCTTGTTTCGGCCCAGGCCGGTGAAATAGGCGTTGCCGTGGCTGGATCGGCGCGAGCCATCCATTACGAAGACGCCGCTGGCGGTGAAACCGGCTCGCCGCAACAGGGCCTCGATGCGGGCCTTCAGGGCGGTGTCCGCGAGCGGCGTGAATTTGTTGAACAAGGGCGCGATCACGGTGGGATAGAGCGTCAGCACCAGCAGATTGAAGCCCATCCACACGCCCCAGACCCAGATCCACCAGGCGGAGCCCATGATGCCCATCAACCAGAGTACCAGCAGGAGCAGAGGGCCGCCAATCACCAGAGCCAGGAGGGTCTGCTTCACCAGATCGATGAAAAAACCACCCGGCGTCTGCCGATTGAAGCCGAAGCGCGTCTCGATACCGAACTGCTGATAGATGCCAAGCGGGAGTTCCAACAGGGCGCCAATCAGGAAAACACCCAGCAACAAGGTAGTGCCTGCGAACAGGGGCGGCAGGCCAGGAGAGAGCAGATGATCCAGGCCTCGCAGCCCGCCACCCAGGGTGAAGGCCAGCAGCAGGCCGGCTTCCAGCACAAGGTGCAGCATGTTCAAGCGGGCCTTGGCCAGGGTGTAGTCGGCCGCCTTGTAGTGCGCTTGCAGAGGAACGCTCTCGGCGAAACGGGCGGGCGGGAATTCACGGTGTTGCCAGACATGGCGCATCTGGCGCAACAGCAGCCACAGCTTGAGGCCGAAGGCCAGGATCAGTGCGGCGAGAAACAAGCTTTGAAATGACGGCATGAGGCAGGCTTCCACAGGAGGATGGCGATTGTGCCACAATGCCGCCCCCCACTTGCGAACCCGCGCCAACACTGGCTTCGCGGGGTGTTTGCCAAAACGCGGCCGCAGCTTTGGTCGCGACCGCCACCGTGGGTATCGCGGGCAAACCCGACTTCTGTCGGGGCAAATGTCGCAACAGCCTTGGGACTTTCTGCATGCCCGGTAAGGAGAGGGGCATTGTGCCTAAGCGCCTGCAAGCAGCGTGGCAAGACCTTCGCGAACGATCCGTTCGTCGGCGGCGGATAGTTTCCCGAGCTGGCCGCGCACCAGACGATGGTCAAGGGTAAACAGTTTGAAGCGCACCAAGGAAGGAGCAGGCAAACCGGCGGCGGCAAGGTCGCCAATCAGGCAGTCGAGGGGCCAGGGGGCGTTGCCTTGGGAAGTGATCATGGCCATCACCGAATGACCGGCCGGGGTGTTTATCGTTCCCACGCTCCAGCGTGGGAACGCAGTTTTGGACGCTCCAGCGTCCCGACCTAGAGCAAGGCCA
>CAISDD010000377.1 GCA_903883985.1 uncultured Pseudomonadota bacterium
CGCTAAGTGTACCAGCGGAACTGATTTGGCATCCCATCAAAGCCAACTGGCCCGCCGACAGAGTAGCATCCTTCGACAAGCTCAGGATGAACGGTAACTCCATGATTCCGTTCGTGGTTAGCGGTGAGCTGTGAGCTGTGAGCTTGTCGAACAGTCGAACAGTCGAAGGATGCTACTCAGTCGGCGGGCCAGTTGGCTTTGATGGGATGCCAAATCAGTTCCGCTGGTACACTTAGCAACCGGATCCGACTCATCCCTGGCACCGCCAAATCCAGGTCCACTCACCACAAAACTCACCGAAAATAAGTCTACAAATCACCCATTCGATTGGGTCATCTAGTTAAGTTAAGAAGATCACTTCTGGCTTGGGGTATAGTACGGTACGTTCGCCAAGAACATTTTGGAAGCTCTGCGCATGTTCTCCTTCTTCCGGCTCAGCATCTCCTCGCTAGCGCTATCCCTCCTGACCGCCTGCGGGGGAGGACAAACGGCTGTAACAGCACCTAAAGCCACGCCCGCGCTGTCAGGCGGCTCGGTTATCACAGGCTTGGTGGCCACAGGGGCACCACTGCTAGGTGCTTCGATCACGATGATAGACGCAACCGGCAAGTCCGTCGGCTTTGTCGATACCGCAGGAAACGCCACCACTAGCGGCAGCACTAGTCTGACCGATGGTAGTTATCGCTTGACCATGGGAGTGGCGGCGGCAACTTTACCTCTAGTCATTGAGGTCTCCGGACGTAATATTGCCGGCACGCCCGTGGTCATGCATTCCATGATCACCAGCAACACCGCTCCCACAGTCGCCAATGTAACGCCTGCGACCGAGGCAGTTCTTGCCCTCCTGGTTGGCGCCAATCCAGCGAGCTTGTTCTCGGGGCAAACCCCCATCAACCCTGGCATTGCTCTGCTCAGCAATTCCAATGCTGTCAGTGCTGCATCCAGTCTCGTCAAATCGATCATTGCCATCAATTTGTCTGACGCCAAGGTCGATCCGACCAAACTCGACTTCTTTCGTGATCCAAGTTTTGCGGCAAACAAGGTCGGATTCGACGCCGCGCTCGATGACCTGCGCATCCAGGTAATCCAGGTAGGTGGGCAGTATCTACTCCAGTTCTCCAACAAGATAAACGACGCGGGAACGGTTGGGGTTAACCTGGCAACGGCGAAAACCGAACTGACCTCTGGCAGTTATTTTGCTGACGTTTTCGTGGACCCGAAAAAGATCAACACAACCAGTTCGCTCGTGACGCTGACTAGCCTCTCCGGCGTGGTGGCCACAGGAGCACCATTGCTAGGCGCCTCGATTAGGATGATCGATGCCTTGGGCAACACCGTCGGCTTTCTCGATGCCGCAGGAAACGCCACTAGCGGCAGCACTAATCTAAACGATGGTAGTTATCGCCTAACCATTGCAAGGACGACGGCCTACTTACCTTTGTTCATTGAGGTCTCGGGGCGCAACATTGCCGGTACTCCCGTGGTCCTGCATTCCATGATCACCAGCAACACCTCTCCCGCAGTCGCCAATGTAACGCCGGCGACCGAGGCGGTTCTTGCCATCCTGGCTGGCGCCAATCCAGCGACCTTGTTCCACGGTCCCACGAGCAGCAACCCTGGCATCGCCCTGCTCAGCAATTCCATAGCTGTCAAAGCCGCATCCGACCTCATCAATACGGTCATTTTCTCATATTCCGGCGTCACGGGTGCACCGTTCGATTTCTTTGGCGATCCGAATTTCGCGGCAAACAAGACAAAACTCGACGCCGCGCTCGAAGGCCTGCGCATCCAGGTGGGACAGGACACACATAGTAAAGATCAACTCCAGTTCTCCGACAAGTTCAACACCGCTGGAACCATAGTGGTCGGGATAGACCTTGCTTTGGCAAAAACCAATCTGACGACTGGCAATAATCTAGCTCCTGCTATCGTGATCAATAACAATTTTAACCAGTTGGTAGACCTGACTACGTTGGCTACGTTGGATAAACTAAGTTCCGACATGAACAAGATAATCGCACTTAATGGAGATTTTGGAGATTATTCTACGCTGGTGGATACTAATTACGCCAACAATGATATCCCTGATCGCGTAAACTTCTTGCTCAATCTAAGTACCACCTTCATCAATAGTAATTACCAACTAAGCAAGTTCCAGGTAACGGGCTGCGCAGACGTGGGATGTGGACGCCTCCTGGTCTCTGCCCTTATCACCAGCAATAGTGGTCAGGTCGTAGGCTACCTCAGCGATGCTGTCTCCTACGACACCGGTACATGGCTCTTCAAAGGGGATGGACTGCTTAGTGACTTTCACTTATATCCCGCAGCCTACATCACTTATGAACGGGACGGCAATCCCACAACAGCAGCACCGATCAGTGGAGTGTTTGTGTCTATCTTAAGCAGTGATACCGGAATAGACCGCGTGATCACGACGCCCAACCAGCACGTTTTCCGCTTTACCGACTGCGGGCGCACTTACAAATGCCTATCCACTGGCCAACCCACCATTGCAACGGGTGGGGTGTCGGACACATTGCTGAAAAAAGATTTGTTGGGTAGCGATGATACCGCATCGGGAGCCAAGTACCAACTCAACTTAGCCCCCGACTATAGTAGGACGGATAATTATTACCTTCCCAGCGAATTACCCAACATTTCGAGCACCAGCTTTCCCAAGTTGGACAATATATCCTCATCGAACCCACTAAAGGCGATAGACATTATCAATGGCACTGGCCTCCGCTTCGTATCCTGGCAGACTTGGGCAGCGGCTAATCCTAACATGGAAATTATCTTGGTCAGGACAGTCATCACCGCGCCTGCGGTAGCACCTGCGGGAGCACCGATAATCATAATCACCGATGCAATCCTTCCCTTTATCGACCCTGGTAAAATCGCACTACCCGCTCCCTCTACCAAGTCACCCAGTAATGCGTCCAGCTTCCAAATTTGGCTTGGCGCCCAGGACAGCATGGGGCGGCGCTACTACAGCAACTACACCAATATCAAATGACGTTAACAATCACCTGAATCGGCAGCCCGCGTAGGACGAAAAAGACGACGGGCCCGGCGCCTTCCGCCGAATGACTAACATCCGGCGGAAGGCGCAAAAAACCGCTTTTCCGCCCTACCCCCCTACCCCGCTGCCGGTTACCCCGGTGCCAGATGCGGGATACGCACCTCGAATGTGCTGCCTGCCCCGGGCAGGCTTTCTACGTGAATGTCCCCACCCATCAATTCGACGATGCGCTTGCTGATCACCAATCCAAGTCCGCTGCCCCCGTAACGTCTCGTCCTGGAACCATCGAGTTGTCCAAATGGCAGGAACAGGTGGCCTATCGCTTCATGGGTGATGCCTATACCGGTGTCGCTGACGCGGAATACAAGCTGCCCGTCTTCATGATTAGCCGAGAGGGTAACACTACCGTGTTCGGTGAACTTGATTGCGTTGGTCAACAGGTTAAACAGCACCTGACCCAATCTGAGTGCATCGCACTGGCAGGGATTCGGAAGATTTGGGGCCAGTTCCACAATCAGATTGAGATGCCTGGCCCGTGCACGCTCACGCACCAATTCGACAGCATCCTCGATCACCTGGCTCAGGATGACGTCGCTTATCGTTAAATTGATCTTGCCGGTTTCGATCTTGGAAAAATCGAGGATGTCGCTGATTTGACCTAGCAGTCGCTTGCCTGAAATGAGGATTTTCTCGAAGGCATTGTGAGCCTTCTCAGGATCGTGACATCTCAACCCGATTTCCGCAAAACCTAGTATCCCATTCAGAGGGGTACGGAGTTCGTGACTCATGTTGGAAAGAAATTCATTTCGCACACGCACAAGATTTTCGGCGGCAAGCAGGGCCTGTTCGCGGGCAAAAGAGGCGGCACGCCGCGCGCTCATATCAACGAAGCCGATGATGGCTCCACGGTTTCCCTCACCCAACGTCATGGGGTGCAGGGCATACGTGACTGGAATAGGGCGGCCATCCGCGTGCCAGTAAACTTCCGTGTCGATGCGGACCTCTTGTTCACGAGCCAATGCTTGGTGGGACGGACAGTCGGTGACAGGATAGGGGCTGCCATCTTCATGGCTGTGATGAAACAGGGCATGGGCGTCCTGGCCGATGGCCGATTCAGGCTCGTAGCCAAGGATGCGACAGGCTTCCGGGTTGATGAAGGTAATACGGCCGGTAGCGTCAACGCCATAAAGACCGTCGGCACTGGATTGCAGGATGTGGGCAGCCCGGGCTTCGGACTTCATCAGCTCGGCCGTGCGCCGCTCCACCTGTTCTTCGAGGTGGTTGCGGTGGGCCTCCACCTCCTTGCGCAGTTGCTCCCGTTCCAGCAAATTGTGGATGCGCTGCCCGGCAATGTCGACATTGAGCGGTTTGGTGAGGTAGTCGGCAGCACCCAACGCCAGGCCGGTACTTTCCGCCTCGGTTTCCGTCATTGCAGTGACGAAAATCACGGGGATATTCCGTAGTCTAGGGTCCGCTTTGAGACGTTTGCAGACCTCGTATCCATCCATCCCGGGCATCATCACGTCAAGCAGGATCAGATCGGGCGGCATTTGTTTGGCCAAGACCAACCCTTCCTCTCCGGACGTGGCGATCTGCAATTCAAAGCGGCTCTCCAGAGCGACTCCCAGTGCAAGCAAATTCGTCGGCGTATCGTCTATGGCAAGAATTGTCGGGCGCAGATTGTTCATGGAGTCTCCTCCCATCCGTGGATTAGTACCATTTGCTGCAAGCGTTCGAGCACCGGATTGAACTGGAATTCATCCAGCAACGGTTTCATGCCGGCAAGTTCCTCGAACACCTCGGTACCCGCCACGGCTTCCTGCAAATCCCTGAACTTGCCGATGGCGCCAAACTTTTTCTGAGCCAGCAGGGGTTCGAGTTCGCGCAACAAGACCAAGACGCGCGGAACATCGACCTGTTTGGCCGCGGGCGCCGGTGCTGTTTCGGGCGGCTCCATAGGCAGCCACTTGCTCAGCACCCCTATCAGGGCATCCAAGGACGTGATCGGCTTGGCAATGAAGTCGTCCATGCCGACGGCCAGGCAATGGTTCCGATCCTTTTCAAACGCATCGGCGGTCAAGGCGATGATAGTGCGTCGTTCCCGCCCGCTGTCCTTCTCCCATTGCCGTATCCGCTCGGTGGCGGCATAGCCGTCCAGGACGGGCATCTGCACATCCATTAGAATCAGGTCCGCAGCATCGCCTCCGGTGACGGCATCGACCCCTTCTTGACCATGCTCCGCGAACCCGACGGTCAGGCCGACCTTTTCGAGCAGCGCGCGGAGGACTTTGCGATTGGTCGCACCGTCCTCGACCGCCAGTACCCGGCCGGAGAATTGGGGAAGTCTTTGCGGTGAGCGTGCGGCGCCGGTGGCAGGCCAGACGCGACTGTCCTGATCGGCGGCAACGAGGCCGGCGCGGATGCGAAACCAGAAGCGTGCTCCTTTCCCCTCCTGGCTCTCAACACCGACCTCGCCGCCCATGAGGCCCGCCATGGCACGGACAATGGAAAGACCCAGGCCGGTGCCACCGTATTGCCGGGTGGTCGAACTATCAATCTGGGAGAAGGGCAGGAACAGGAGAGACTGCTTGTCGGGTGGAATGCCGATGCCGGTGTCGGAAACGGCGAATTCGAGGAGGGCCGTTTCGCCGTCACGTTCAATCTCGCTGGCTTCGATGCGGATGCGGCCTTTTTCGGTAAATTTGATGGCATTACCAAGCAGGTTGGAGAGCATCTGCCGCAAACGGTGCGGGTCGCCGAGGTAGCGCTGGCCCGCCGGCCCGGTCCAGTCGGTCTCGATGTTTAGTCCCTTGCGGCTGGCGGTTTCGGCAAACAAGAACCGGGTTTCGTGCATGATTTGTGCGGACTCGAAGGCGATCGATTCCTGCGATAACTTGCCGGCTTCGACCTTGGAGAGATCGAGGATGTCGTTGAGCAGCGTCAGCAGGATCTGGCCGGAGCTGATGACGGTGCGCACGTAGTCCTGCCGTTCGGCATCCTTGAGGTTGGGCGTCAACAGCATCTGCGCCATGCCGAGGATGCCATTCATCGGCGTGCGGATTTCATGGCTCATGGTCGCCAGGAAACGGCTCTTGGCGAGGTTGGCGGCATCGGCCGCGAACCTGGCACTTTCCAGCTCAGTGTTTTTGTCCTGCAGCACCTGGTTCAGGCGTTTGTACTCCGTGACGTCGCGAGCCGCAGCGAACACGCCTTGTAGCAGGCCCTCAGCGTTGTAGAAGGTGGCCGCGTTATAGGACACAACCGTTTCCCTACCATCCTTGGCGTGGGCGGTCAACTCGTAGTCACTGACTTTCTTTTCTTCCAGCACCTGCTTGATACCCGCTTCAGCTCGCTCCGGATCGTTGAAATAATTCTTGAACGGCGTGTTGATCAACTCCTCTCGCGCGCAACCCGTGAGCGCCACCATCTGTTGGTTGACGTCGGTAATGATGCCGGCAGGATCAGTCGTCATGATCGCGTCAATGTTGGATTCGATGAGCGAGCGTGTGTAGAACTGCTGGTCGCGCAGGCGTTGGTCAAGTTTCTTCTGTTCCGCATCAACCTGCTTGCGCGCGGTGTTGTCGGTGCCGATCAAGAGGTAACCGATAATGGCGTCCTGGGCATCGCGCAAGGCCGTGACCGACACCACCGCCGGGAAGCGGCTGCCGTCCTTGCGAATATAGGTCAGCTCGTAGATATCCTCGATGCCGCGCGAGGCCTTGAACACCAGGGCCTCGAAGCCCGGGGTAATCGGCGTGCCGAGCTCGGCGCTCAAGGCCTGGGCGCGGGCGATGACTTCCTGCGGATCGGAAATGTTGGCCGGGGTGATCTTGTTCATCACCTCCGCCGCCGTGTAGCCCAGCATGCGTTCGGCGCCGACGTTGAAAATCTGGATGACGCCCCTGGCGTCGGTGGCGATGCTGGAAAAATTGGCGCTGTTGAAGATCGCGCTTTGCAAGGCCCCCTCTCTGAGCAGCACTTCTGCCTGTTTGCGGGCGGTGATATCCGTCAGCGCAATCTGGACCGAATGCGGCTGCCCGTCTTTAACCAGCCTCCGGCTATCCACGCGAACATCGATCCTGACCCCATCCCCACGCAGGAGCGAGACTTCAGAAGTCAACGTGCCCTCCCGCTTCAGTACGCTGGCAAAATGCAAGTGCCAGCGGTCAGTGTCCGCAGAGGTGATGAAACACGCAAAGAGGCGATGCATCAGTTTCGTGCGCGGCTCCCCCAAAAACTCCGCCCCGGCAAAGTTGATGTTCTCTATCTGGCCGGTGTCCCCGAGGGTGAGGTAGCCAACCGGAGCGAATTCATAGAGGTCGACATAGCGGTCTCGCGAGGCTTCCAGGTCGGACTGAGACTGGCGCAAGGCTTCATTCTGCATCTCCAGTTCGATTCGATACACCTGGAACTCATGTTCGACAGAATCCTGGGGGGGGGTAGGGGAAGGCCCGGTATCCAGGAGTTCATCAGCACGTTCGCGTAGTCGAGTCAGTTCGTTCATACCACATCCTGTAGCAACCTGGGAGGCTGAGTGGGTAGTGAAATATCAAGAATACGAAAAGAATACGCTGATACTTGCAGACCTATGTGGAAATCGCCACGGAGCCGCAAGCTACGGGATGGCGTAGGGCGGATGCCCGAAGGGCGATCCTGCATAATTAGCCTTAAATCAACCACTTACAGCAAAAACTGGTAACTTCTCAATAAAACACGGCAACCCTATCGACGAGGTGACGAGACC
>CAISDD010000378.1 GCA_903883985.1 uncultured Pseudomonadota bacterium
AGGCAGCCCGGTGGTAAGCCAAATTGGTTTCGACAGGTAACTTATGTGTGATAATAAATGCAACGTCTTCCTGTCGGCGTAACCCAACAGTCTTTGATGCCGGCGCCATGATGATTTACTCCCACGTCTGAATTTAAAAAAGGTGCAAGCTTCACTTACGGCTGGATCAGTAAGTCTGAATCTACATCCCACGCGATATTACGTTTATTTCACGTGACGGTAGCTTGGTGCCGGCGGGTGCGTTTCCACGCAGTATTGCGCCTACTCAAATAGAAAACCCCGCGCGAGCGGGGTCGTACCTGGGCGAGGTTCGCTTACGCGGACTTCACGCGGACTTTCTGCGAGCCGCGTAGCCCACCAGTCCCAGACCGACCAGCATCAGGGCGTAAGACTCAGGTTCGGGGACGGGCGGGGTGTTCAACGCCACACTGTAGGCGCCGCCGTTGGCCGTGGCCGGCCATGTATCGGTACCGTCGAAGAGCACGGATGTACCCGTCGCGGTGCCAGACACCGACAGCTTGTACTGGCCCGCCGTCAGTCCGGTAACCACCTTGGATAATGAAGTGGTGGTACCCAACTCGGTCACCGTCCAGTTACCCAGGGAGCCGGCGGCGCCCACCTTGGTCAGACTCACCTGGAAGCCGCTGATGTCCTTGATCGATGTGATGGTGTCGCCGAGACCATCGTTGACGGGGTCCGAGTTGGAATATTGACTTGTGACCGACAAGGCCACATTGGGCGTGGCGCTGCCCAGGGTGAAGGCGAAGGTATCCGAAAAGTTGATCGACAGCGGTGCCCCAGGGCTGCCGTCATAGTTGACGGAAACCGTCTGCTGCAAGTAGGAGAGGTCGTTAGGGACGGTGTAGTCTGTAGCCAGGGCGGCACTGCTTGCTGTCAGGGTGAAACCGGCAACGACGGCTAGATGGGCGAACTTGTTATGCATGATTTTCATTTGGATTCTCCGTGGTCGTTGATCAGTTGCGTGATTTGCGGCGGCGAGCGATGAAACCCACCATGGCCAGGCCGGACAGCATCAAGGCATAGGATTCCGGCTCGGGCACTGGAGGAACGCCGTCATTGAGCGCGAAGGTGTACTGGCCACCGGAGGGCTTGCTCGCGCCGGTCGCCAGCACGGTGTTGCCGGGTAGGCTGTACTTGATGGATTGGGTGGTGCCGGTCGTCGTGCCGGCGACGACGATCTCGTAGCTGCCCCCAGCCAATCCATTTACCACTTCGGAGAGGCTGTTTGTGGGCGAGTTGAAGGTCGCGAGTGCTGGCGTCGTGCCGACCTTGTAAAGCTTCGCGCTCAGGTTGCCGATGTCCAAGCGCGTCGTCGTCACCACTTCCTGTGTATGGCTCGGATTGAAGTTGTAGGTCACGGTCGGCAGCGAGGCGCCGTTGATGGAAAAAGAGGCTGACTGATTTGCACCGATGGAAAACAGGTAGGTGTCGCTGAAGGGGGCAGCGATCAGGCTCGAGTAGTCGCGTGACGTGGTGATTTGGGCGCTGGTCAACAGTCCGTCGTCGAAGGTCGCGGCTGAGGCGCTCGGGGCGCTCGATGCGATACCCAGTGCCAGAACCGCAGCGGCAATGTTGGTGATTTTCATGGGGTCTCCTTAGGTCAATAGGCCAATTGCCAGGATCATGGCAATGTGATTGCTTAGGAGCAAACCCCATGCCAGCGATCTGGTAGGCGTGTATTTGTGCTGTTTAATCAATTGGTTGCATGAAAATATTCGGCATGACTCGCGATGCAAGCGTCTGGTTTTGAGGGGTTGTGTAAAATTTCCCGACACTCGGTGGAGGCGCCTCGGGTGTGAAACGCTGGCGATCGGCAAGGCCATCGCTGCCCGAGCGTGCTCGTCTTGCTACGTGGGTTGAGGTGGGGTAAATTGAAAAATTGACACTGCACCAGCCACCCCGATAACCCGCGCATGCTATCTAGCCAAGTCACGCACCTCAGCCTAGCTTATCGGGGACGATCCACCAGCGGGGTGGTCAAGGCGTTTCACGACCCGATCACGGCAGTGGTGATGCTTTACGCCACTTGCTGGTTCTACGACGAGTCCTTCGATGCACCGCTGGTGCTCCTGTCCATACTCGCTTTCAGCATCCTGTTTCCGGGCAACATTACTTACCAGAAGAGTTTTCGGGGCAGCCTGCGTGAAGTCCTGATGCAATGGCCTCTGGTGCTGATGATCCTGTTCGGCATGGGTTATGGAACCCATTACCTCGATGCCTTCGACCTGGATATCCTGCAAGCCTGGGCCGTGGTCGTTCCCGTGTTCTGGCTATTGTCCCACTGGCTGATGCCCAGGCTCGCGCCAGGCTTGTTCTCCCTGGATGGCATCCGCAACGTGGTGGTCATCGGTGCCAACCAGATCGGCATGCAGTTGGCCAGGCAGTTTCTGGATGAATCGCACTGGGGTGTCACTCTGCTCGGATTTTTCGATGACCGCAGCGAGGCGCGCCTGGGCCCCCAGCTCGAAGGCTTGTTGCTGGGGCCGATCAACGAGGTGGAACACTATGTCCGCAAGCACAGCGTCGATGCGCTGTTCATCGCCTTGCCCATGGCTTCCCAGCCGCGCATCACCAAGTTACTCGATGTGCTCAAGGATTCGACCGTTTCGATCTATTTCGTGCCCGATTTGTTCGTCACCGACCTGATCCAGGCGCGCGTGGACGATATCGGCGGCATCCCCGTGGTGGCGGTGAGAGAGTCGCCCTTCAACGGTTTCAACGGACTGATCAAGCGGATGAGTGATATCGTCATCGCCAGCATCGCCTTGCTGTTGCTAGGGCCGCTGATGCTCGCGGTCGCCCTGGCGGTCAAGCTTACTTCGCCCGGGCCGGTCCTGTTCAGGCAGCGGCGTTATGGGTTGGATGGCAGGGAAATCCTCATCTACAAATTTCGTTCCATGACCGTCTGCGAGGATGGCGTAACAGTGAAACAGGCGCAGAAGGGCGATCAGCGCCTCACGAAGATCGGCGGTTTTTTACGCCGTGCTTCGCTGGACGAGTTGCCCCAGTTCATCAATGTGCTGCAAGGGCGCATGAGCGTGGTGGGGCCCCGGCCACACGCGGTGGCGCACAACGAGACCTACCGCAAGCTGATCAAGGGCTACATGGTGCGCCACAAGGTCAGACCGGGGATCACGGGCTTAGCCCAGGTCAGCGGATTCCGCGGCGAAACCGATACCATAGACAAGATGGAAAAACGCATCGAATACGACCTGGAATACTTGCGCAAGTGGTCCTTGAGGTTGGATCTGGAGATCATTCTGCGCACGGTCTCTCAAGTGTTTCGGGATACACGGGCCTACTGATGGGGGTCGGGTCGCCATGACGGGCCTCCTTCTGGTACGGATGTGTCTGACTACGAATCAACGACTCGGGTAGTGACGGAGCGATATGGAAATACTTTACTTGTTGATTCCCTTAAGTCTGCTGATCGCTGCTGGAATCGCCTACGTCTTTCTTTGGGCCGTCAAGAGCGGCCAGTTCGAGGACATGGAAGGGCCGGCGCACCGCATTCTCATGGACGACGAGCCGACGGCGCTCTCCAGCACACAGCGGCTGCGGGAGAAATCGGATAGCGAAGTCGTTTGACTTTAGTCAGGGGAATTACTAGCATCTGCGCGTCGAATATTCGGCGTTTTTTTTTGACTTAGCCTCAACTGCGAAGGAGACCCGTATGGAAGCAACTTACAACTACAAGGTCGTCCGCCAGTTCGCCATCATGACTGTTGTATGGGGAATTGTCGGGATGTTGGTGGGCGTCATACTCGCCTCCCAACTCATCTGGCCTACGTTTACCGAAGCTCTGGGGCCTCTGGCTCCCTACCTTTCCTACGGGCGGATTCGTCCCCTGCATACCAATGCGGTGATTTTTGCTTTCGGCGGTTCCGCGTTGTTCGCCACCTCGCTCTACGTGGTCCAGCGCACCTGTCAGGCGCGGCTCCTGTCTGACGGACTGGCCTCCTTTGTGTTCTGGGGCTGGCAGATCATCATCGTGCTCGCGGCCGTGACTCTGCCGATGGGGATCACCACCAGCAAGGAATATGCCGAGCTGGAGTGGCCCATCGACATCCTGATCACCGTGGTCTGGGTGGCCTACGCCGTGCTGTTCTTCGGCACGGTCATCAAGCGCAAGACTCAGCACATCTATGTGGCCAACTGGTTCTTCGGCGCCTACATCCTCACCATCGCTCTCCTGCACCTGGTCAAC
>CAISDD010000379.1 GCA_903883985.1 uncultured Pseudomonadota bacterium
AGCAATGCTCATCGCGGCAATCTTCGTCCTGTTCGGGATGCCTCCCGCACTCGCCAGCGAAAAATCAGTCAACATCACCTCGACCGTGAAATCGGTGGAAGTGCTGCATCAGGGCAGGAAGGTGAGCATCGAGCGGAATCCGGATCCGGACAACATGGTCGACCCGGATTACTCGCTGACCTCGCGGCCTTGTCCTCCCTACTGCATCCAGCCGATGCAGCTTGCTCCCGGAGTGGAGACCATAGGCGAACTGGAACTGATCGACTACCTGAAGAAAGTCGGCAAGGACTTCATGGTCATCGACTCGCGCGACGGCGACTGGCCGCTGCGCGCCGGCGTCATCCCCGGGGCCGTGGTGATTCCCTGGCAGGAGCTGCATCCTGCCCATAGCGATACGGAGAAAATAGCCGAAACCCTGGTCCTGCGCTTCGGCGCCGCGCGCCAGGGCAGCTTGTGGAATTTCGAGAACGCCAAGACCCTGGTCCTGTACTGCAACGGTCCCTGGTGCGGGCAAGCTCCCACCAACATCAAGCAATTACTGGCCATGGGTTATCCGGCACACAAACTCAAGTGGTATCGTGGCGGTATGCAGGACTGGAAAATTCTAGGCCTGAGCACGGTTGCGCCCAAGTAACCGTAACAAGCACACTCGTTCTTACGAGGAAGGAAAAACAATGAAATACAGCAGCTTGAAGCAGACTTTATTTGCCACCCTGGCCGTTAGTTTGGCCATTCCCGCCATGGCAGCCGATCCGGCGTCCACAGGCAACCCTTACCTGAGCAATGTGCCGGCCTCCACCGCCCCGACGTTCCCGTCGATTCTGTCGCTGCCGTCGCTTCCAGGGATCCCGAAACTTCCGGTTCGTGGCACTCGCCCCTATGAGATGTCGGGCATCGTTCCACAAAATGTGAAGGCGGGGTTGATCAAGTCGGTGATGCCGCTGATGAGCATGGGCACGCGTATGGACCTCAAGGACGTCATGAATATCATGACCATCAAGTACAAGGCCAAGCCCGGCCTGACTTTCGATGAGGTGAAGGCATCCATGGAGTTGAAGGCCAACCAGCTCAACTTCAAGAAAGTGGGCGAAAGCGCCATGTGGAAGGACTTCCAGGCCGTGCTGGGTGACATGAACGCGCCGCGCATCGAGGTCTACCACTACTGCGACATCGCGGTCGGCCGTGAAATGCTGCGCTACTCTCCGGAATCCGCCGTCTACATGCCTTGCCGCTTCACCATCATGGAAGACGCCGACAAGAACATCTGGGTCATGACCCTGGACTGGGACACGGCCTGGCTTGATTCCGTCTCCGGCAGAATGGGTACCCCCGATGTGCTGTGGAAATATGCCGTCGAAATCCGCGACAAGATGGATGTCATCATGAGAGCAGCCGCCAACGGCGATCTGTAACTGGCAAGTCGCCCCGTGCCGGTTCCGGCATGGGGTGTTGCCCGGTCCTGAAACGGCTGGTGTCAATCCACCCGCCTGACCCAATAACTCACAAGTCGTTCATTTTCCGAACCGGGAGTACAGCTACCCATCGGTTTTTACGAGGAGTCACCCATGAAAAAAAGCGCACTGATCGCCGCCCTAGCCCTGACACTGAGCGTACCCGCCGTAGCCCAGCAAGCACCCGCCGCCAATCCCTACCTGGTCAATGTTCCGCTTTCCGTTGGTCCGCTCATGATCCCGGTTTCCCCGGCGGGTCGCGGCAAGCGTCCGTATGAAATGTCCCGCGCCGTTTCGCCGGAGGAAAAGGCAAAACTGATGAAGCAGATCATGCCGATGCTGGGTATGGTCAAGAGCATGGATGTGAAAGATGTCATGAACCTGATGGCCATCAAGTACCCGGCCAAGAAGGGTCTGACTTTCGATGACGTCAAGGCCTCCATGGAACTGAGCGCCAACAAACTCAACTTCAAGAAAGTCGGCGAAAGCCCGATGTGGAAGGACATCCAGGCGGTACTGGGCGACATGGACGCGCCGCGCATGGAGGTGTACCACTACTGCGATATCGCCGCCGGCCGAGAAATTCTCAGGTACGCACCGGAAGCCATCGTCTACCTGCCTTGCCGCATCGCCATCATGGAAGATGCCGACAAGAATATCTGGGTGCTGAGCCTGGATTGGAATAACTCCTGGCTAGACTCCCTGTCCGGCAAGATGGGCGCGCCCGACAAGCTGATGGAATATGCCAAGGAAATCCGCGACAAGATGGACATCATCATGAAGGCCGCCGCCAACGGCGACCTGTAAACGACAAACTGCCGCACCGGCTCTGAACGCCAGGGGACCTTCCGGTCTCCTGCCTCGACATCCTGGAGACTTCCATGAAACACCTAGCACCGCTATTGCTCGCTGTCGTCGCATCCGCGGCCCAGGCCGGCTTCGAGAACAATCCTTTCGCCATGATGGCGCCGACCCCCTCGTTCAATCCTTTCGCGGGCAGCGGCGGTAATGGCGGATTCAATCCACTGTCCAATCCCCTGCTCAGCCTGGGCGGCCTGGCTGCCATCGGCGCAATGGGCGGCCCGGCATTGCAGATGGCGCCTGGCGTGCTGGGCTATTCGAACCCGTTTGGCAACCCCAATGCGGGCGGGCTCTTCGGCGGCAATTTCCAGCAAAGATCGCAGCCCGCCTTTTCGTTACCGGGGTTTGCACCCTCGGGCTACGGCACGCCCAGCTTTACGCCGTCCATCCCGAACATGCCCGCGCTGCCCTTCTCGGCGCAGCAACGGCCCGGCTTCTTCGCGGTGCCGCAGCCTTCCTTCTTTCCGCAGGGCAATCCCTTCCAGGCGCCGCAAGCATCCGGCCAGTCCTACTTCATGCCGTTCCAGCAGCCCGCTGCCGCGCCGCAGCCTTCCTTCTTCCCACAGGGCAACCCCTTCTCGCAGCTTAATCCGGTCCAGGCACCGCCCGCCCAATCTTATTTCATGCCGTTCCAGCAGCCCGCTGCGGCGCCTCAGCCTTCCTTCTTCCCACAGGGCAACCCCTACTCGCAGCTTAATCCGGCCCAGGCACAGCAGCCCGCCCAGCCCTATTTCATGCCATTCCAGCAGCCGGCCGCTGTGCAGCAGCCGGCCTTCTTCCCACAGGGTAATCCGTTCCAGCTTGCCTATCCGGTCGAGGCGTCGCAGCCCGTCCAGCCCTATTTCATGCCGATCCAGCAGCCCGCAGCGGCGCCGCAGCCGGCCTTCTTCCCACAGGGCAACCCGTTCCAGCAAGCCTATCCGGTCGATGCGCCGCCGTCCGGCCAGTCCTACTTCATGCCCTTCCAGCAGCCCGCCGCGGCGCCGCAGCCTTCCCTCTTCCCACAGATCAACCCCTTTGTGCAGGCCAATCCGGTACAGGCGCCGCAGCCTTCCCTCTTCCCACTGGTCAACCCGGTACAAGCACCGCAGTCTGGTCAGCCTTATTCCATGCCCATCCAGCCGCCCGCCGCCCAGCCAGCGCAATCGGTAGAAGGCTTCTTCCCGCCCATGCCCCAGGCTTCCGCCTCCGCCAGCACGGCTTCCACGCCACTCATGACGCCCACGCAGGCACCGGCGGAAGCGGTGCCCGCCAGTCCGCCGGCGATCGACCCGGGGGCCCTGTTGCAGATGTTCCTGAAGCAACAACCCGCCAAATAAGCGGCAGGCCTGCGCGAAGCAGGCTGCTGCGCGCGCCCGGTGGCGGACGGACTACACCGGGTAGGGCAGGGGGCGGAAGGCGAGGGGCGGGCCGTCGCGGCTGCCCAAGCGGACCTCGCCCTCGACGCTGCTGCCGTGGACCACGGCCAGTACATCAAAGCCACCGCCGGGCGCCGGTGCCGCATTGGCGATCTGGCCGGCGGCCTGATCGGCCAGGTCCGGGCTGAACAATTCGTCGCCGGCGCGGGCCAGTGTCTCGACATGGGCCAGGTGCAGGCGCCGCTTCACCTTGCCCAGGTACTGGCTGCGAGCCACAATTTCCTGGCCGGGGTAGCAGCCCTTGTTGAAACTGACCCCCCCCAGGATCTCCATGTTCGCCATCTGCGGCACGAAATGATCTTGTGTGGCGGGCTGTACGGCGGGAACGCCGGCATTGATCAGCAACCAGTCCCAGGCCGGCGCGCCCACCGGCCGGAGTGTGCCGGCCAGGTTGGCCCAGGCAGCCCGTGCGGCATCGGGGGCGACGAATAGGTCGAAGCGTTCATCACCCAGGCGAATCGCGAATGCGGCGTCCCCGTGCGCCATGCTCATGATGCCCTCCGGCACGGCCCGTCCCAGCAGCGCCTCCAGACTTGCCGCTGCGCCCGGGCCGGAGAGTCCCAGGCGTACCCACTCCTCACTCGCGCAACGCACTTTGACCTTGGCGCGCAGGATGTACATGGACAGGCGTTTTTGCAAGGGCGGGAGCAATGTCGCCGGCAGCAGCAGCAGGATGTCGGCAGCCCGCCTCATCACCAGGAAATTGGCCAGCATGCGGCCCTTGGGAGAGAGCAAGGCGGCGAATACGGCCGCGCTTTCGTCCAGTTTGCGCAGGTCGTTGGTGACCAGGGCGTGGAGGAAGGTCTGCGCCTCCTCTCCGGAAAAGGCGATCAGCCCGTAGTGGGAAAGATCGGCCAGTACCGCGCCATCGCGCGCGGCTTGCAGTTCGTCATCAGGAGCGCCGAAATGCGCCACAGTGGAGTCGGCAAGCGTGGCGCCCTGAGCGGCCAGGAATTCGGTCCAGACTGTCATGCGTGACCTCTAAATGGATGAGTTGAGCCTTGCCCATATGCGGCTGGAGTGTGTCAGAACAAGGCGGGTTTGTGCACCTCAGCCCGAGCGCCGCGGCAAGGTGAGCAAGGCGAAGGAGCGGGCCATCAAGGGGAAGGCCTGGCCCGCGACGAAGCGCTCGCGCAGGGTGCGGCCCTTGGGGCGGGCGGTGTTCAGTTGCGCCGTCCAGGCGGCATTTTTCGGCCAGGTCGGCAGTATAAAGATGAGGGGCTCGTGGTGTGCGTTGAACAGCAGCAGGCAGTCGTCATCGACGATGCGACGTCCGTGCGAGTCTGTCTCGCCGATGGCCGCTCCCACCAGGTAGACCCCAAGGCAGCGGGCGTGGTGGTGGTTCCATTCCTGGTCGCTCATTTCGCTGCCGTCGGGTTTCAGCCAGTGGATGTCCTTGACCTCGGCGCCATGCGTTCGTCCCTGAAAGAAATGCCGGCGGTGCAACGCCGGGTGTTCGCGTCGCAGGCGCAAACAGGTGCTGACAAACTCGAATAGATCCCAGTCCGCAGCCTCGCCTTCCCAATTCAGCCAGTTGAGTTCGTTGTCGTGGCAATAGGTGTTGTTGTTGCCCTTCTGGCTGTGACCCATTTCGTCGCCCGCAGTGATCATGGGCACGCCCTGGGAGAAGATCAGGCTGGCGAGCAGATTGCGCTTCTGCCGCGCCCGCAGGACCTCGACTGCGGGGTCGTCCGTGGGCCCCTCGACTCCGCAATTCCATGCGCGGTTATGGGATTCGCCGTCGCGGTTGTCCTCGCCGTTGGCGGCATTGTGCTTGTCGTTGTAACTGACCAGGTCGGCCAGGGGAAAACCGTCGTGGCAGGTGATGAAGTTGATGCTGGCATAGGGACGGCGGCCGCTGTGGGCATAGAGGTCGGAGGAGCCGGTGAGGCGGGTGGCAAACTCGCCGATGAGTCCGCCTTCCCCGCGCCAATAGTCGCGCAGGACGTCGCGATAACGGCCGTTCCACTCGCTCCAGCCGACCGGGAAATTGCCTACCTGGTAACCGCCCTCACCCAGATCCCAGGGTTCGGCGATCAGTTTGACCCGGGAGAGCACGGGACACTGGCGGATGATGTCGAAGAAGGCGCCGAGTTTGTCCACCTCGTGGCGCTCTCGGCCGAGCGCGCTGGCCAGGTCAAAGCGGAAGCCGTCGACGTGCATCTCCTGCACCCAGTAGCGCAGCGAGTCCATGATGAGTTGCAGCACCCGCGGGTGCATCGTGTTCAGGGTGTTGCCGCAGCCGGTGTAGTCCATGTAGAAGCGCGGGTCTTTGCCGACATGACGGTAGTAGGTGGCGTTGTCGATGCCGCGGAAGGATAGCGTCGGCCCCAGGTGATTGCCTTCGGCGGTATGGTTGTAGACCACGTCGAGGATGACTTCGATGCCGGCGGCGTGCAGGGTCTTCACCATGGTCTTGAATTCACCGATCTCGCCGCTGGCCGAGTAGCGCAGATCCGGGGCGAAATAACCGATGGAGTTATAGCCCCAGTAGTTGCGCAGACCCTTTTCTATGAGGTGGCGATCGTCCACGAACGCATGGACTGGCATCAGTTCCACGGCGGTGATGCCGAGCCGCTTGAGGTGTGCGATCACCGGCTCGCTGGCCAGCCCCGCATAGGTGCCGCGCAAGGGCGGAGGAATTTGCGGGTGGCGCTGGCTCAGGCCCTTCACATGCAGTTCGTAGATCACGGTCTCCTGCCAGGGGATCATGGGTGGGCGGTCGTCTCCCCAGGTGAAGGCGGGATCGATCACCCGGCATTTCGGCATGCCCGGCGCCGAGTCGCGGCGGTCGAAGGAGAGATCTTCACGCCGACTTCCAACTTTGTAGCCGAAATGTGCGTCGGACCACTTGATTTGTCCCTCGAACGCGCGGGCGTAGGGGTCGAGGAGCAGCTTGTTGGAGTTGAAGCGATGCCCGGCCTCGGGCTGGTAGGGACCGTGGACACGG
>CAISDD010000380.1 GCA_903883985.1 uncultured Pseudomonadota bacterium
GTGCGAGCCGGACCGACCTGCCTATCATTGCGCTGACCGCCCACGCCATGATCGAGGAGAGATCCAGGATTTTGGACGCCGGCATGAACGACATCATTACCAAGCCCATCCTGCCCGACACGCTCTACGCCGTCCTCGCCCAATGGCTTCCAAAACACACCATGCCGGTGCCACGTCAGGTGCCTGGTGCCGATGCCGACCGCTCGCCATTGGCGAGCGCACCGACGCAGCCCCTGGGAGGCCCGCGTAGCGACACCGTAGCGTTAGCGCCGGAGCCAGCGGCTATTGCAGTCTATGATTTTGGCGTAGCCTTGCTCCGGGTGAACGGCAACAGCGAGATGCTCGAACGCTTTCTGCGGCTATTTCGTGATCGCAACAGCCACATCGTCGCGGAAATAGGCGCCGCATTTGCCCAGGACGATCTGCAAATGGCGCGGCAACTCGCCCATACCCTGAAAGGCTGTGCCGGCACCGTCGGCCTCATCGAGTTGCAAGCCGCAGCCAACGCACTGGAAAAAACGCTGGCCCAGGATAGGCCGGAGCATCGCGCCCACCGTGAGCAAGACCTCGCCTCCCTACAGGCCGCCTGGCCTCGGGCGACGGCCGCGCTGGCAAGGGTGCTCGACAAGTCTGATCTTGTAACTTCTCAATAAGTCACGGCATAGTGCGGTCAGCGCCCGTTCACGCGGGGTAGTGATGTAACCCACCCCAGGCAGGTTGAAGAAGCACTGGCGAGTCCGCGTAGGGCGGATGAGCCGGCGGCATTTAGCCGGTGTTATCCGCCAAATGCCCGGCTTGGGTTTTGCGCGCCTCCTGGAGCAAGGCATCCACCATGGAGATGGAAGCCGCACAGAAGGCCCGGAAAGGCTCGTTATTGCCCTCTGAAGGGAGAAAGCCCTGGCGGGCCCTATTTCGATGTCGTAGAGGGCCGGAAGGCGGATGTAATCGATCCTGTTCTCCCGAGGGATCAAGATGGGAGGCAACCCAACGCGCAACAAGGGCAGGTTGGCCAACAAACGAGCCATGCGACCGTTGCCATCGCAGAAGGGATGAATCCGCACGAAGGCCTGATGTAGATCTGCGTAGCGGACGGCGGCGTTCTGGATGGGCCAGGACGTCAGAGACCGGTTCAAATCCAACAACCATTCCGCCATGAGCAACGGCACATCCTCCGGCGTGGCGTACTCGATGAAACGGAACTGGCCGGTAGCATCCACGGCCTGAGTCCCTCCAGAGGGCGCGGATGGCTTGAAGCAGCGAACGCTGCAAATCCGGATCGAAAAAGGTATGAGGCATACGACCATTTCCACGATCACTTACGCGCATACTTTGGCTACTCGAAAAGCGTGGCGACCTTCGCCAACACTTCGTCCATGAGAGATTCTGGCAGGGTATCCACCTTGCGTGCATGGCGTGCGGCAAGGTCGATCACGCGCGGCTGATCGCAGCGCACGTCACCGGTGATCTTGATGCCGGTCACAGGCACTGCGAAGCCCAAGCGGCGGGCGAAGTCGCCCCCGTTGGTGATGGGCAGGATCACGGGCAGTTTGGTGGCTTCGTTGAACTCAACGGGCGATACAACCAGGACGGGACGGCTGCCGCTTTGCTCATGCCCTGCAGTCGGGTCGAGCGACACCATGTAAATGTCACCACGCCTCATAGCAGCTCGCCACCTACGGCAGGCGCATCGACCCACTCACGCTCCTCGGACGGTTGCGACTGCGAAAAGTCCGAAGTCGCCAGAAGTTCCGCAAGGGTGTAGCGCGCTCGTGGCCTCGGGTTGATCACCAGGCAGCCATCATTGACGGCCAGTCCGACGGTTGCACCGACTTTCAGATGCAGTTGATCGAGAAAGGCAGGAGGAACGGCCAACATGACCGAGCCGCCGACTTTGCGCAGATTGGTAGTGTGCATACTGAACCCCGGCGGAAAATTATATCCAAGTATAACTTACATCCTTGGGACCTTGCATCCAATGTGCGCGCGTGGAACCCACTGTCATTTACAGCCTTGACTATCCTAGGTACTGGCGGGTTGTAGGGAATACTGGTTGTTCTGTGTAGATATACCCTGACGCCTTTCCTCGGAACCGAGCAAGCGCAGTTTTTGTACCGCGCGAGCCAGATGCGCTTCGTCACGATCAATGGGGAAGACCATGTAAGTGGGCAGCGTAATGAGGGGGCTCTCGTGTACCCGCCAGAGCACCCCCTGCTCGATCGAATCGCGTACCGTGCGCTGTGGCAGGAAAGCAGAACCACCCCGCGATTGCATCAGCCGTAGCCCGATCCAACCGATGTTGGCAATGCGGGCGGGCGTATCCAGACCAGGAAAGCGTGCACCGAACTGAGCGTGGAACTCCGCGCCCCAATCCACGTGGATGTAGTCGGGGTCCGGCCAGGGACGTTCCGGCATGCTGCTGACGAGCACCAGGGATTCGTCGAACAGATGTTCGACAGCCAGACCCGGCCGGCTCTCCGGCGTGTACATGACACCGATGTCGATGATGCCCTGCACCAATCCTTGCATGATGCCCTCCTCGAAACCGAGTTCCAGCCGCAGGGAAACATCAGGAACATCGCTGCGCATCCAATCGACCCAGCGCGGCAGGAAGTCCTCCCACAAGGCGCTGCGCCCGCTCAGGGTCAATCCGCCACTAAAGCCGCTAGGCAGGCTGACTTCATGCCTGGCCTGTTCCAGAGTGCGTACCAGAGACTTCGCGTGGCGCAGGAAACGCTGCCCGGCCGCGGTGAGTTCCGCGCCACTACGGCCGCGCCGGAACAGGCGCGCGCCCATCTGCGACTCCAGGGTTTGGATGCGGGCGCTTACGGTAGATTGGGTGATGTGCAAACGTGCAGCCGCACCGACAAAATTGCCCGCAGCCACTACGGCCAGGAAGGTACGCGCGAATTCGATATCCATGTACGGCCCCATGTATTTAATAACACGATACTTAACCCAGATAAATATCGCTTGTTGAATATTAGTTTACGCTCATAAACTGACCTCACCCCACTTTTACCCTGGTGAAGTTCTTGAAAATCCTCGACAAATGGAGTCGCTGGTTCGGAGACGACCCTCATCCCGCCGGTCATCTGGAAAAACTGCTTTCCTCCCTGGGCGCCTTCCTTGGCATACTCGGAGTGCTGGTCATCAGCCACGGAATTCTGGGGCCCCAGGGAACCGCGTTGATCGTCACTTCCATGGGTGCCTCCGCAGTGCTCTTGTTCGCCGCGCCGCACAGTTCTTTTTCACAACCCTGGCCGGTTCTGGGAGGGCATATGCTCTCGTCCGCCATCGGCATCACCTGTGCCCTGCTCATCCACGACACCCTGATGGCTGCGGCGGTGGCGGTGGCCTTGTCCATTGCCGCGATGTTTTACCTGCGCTGCCTGCATCCACCAGGTGGGGCTGCAGCCCTGGCTGTGGTGATGGGTGGGGAAGTGGTGCGTTCATTGGGCTACGCCTATCTGATTACCCCGCTGTTGCTTAATGTATTGGCGCTGTTGACCGTTGCCATGATATTCAATGCCCCCTTCCCGCACCGTCGCTATCCATACTGGCTGGCTAGTCTGACCCAAACGACGGATACGTCAAAACCAAAAAATACCCCCTGATTGCCGATTACGACCTGGTCTACACATTCAGTGATGTTGCGTAAGTGATTTTACCTAAAAACCGAGTTATCCTGGAGAAATAAGTAACCCGTCGAAACCAATTTGGCTTACCACCAGGCTCCCTCACCCTGCCCTCTCCCGAAGAGGGTTCCACCCCCTTCCCCCTCCGGGGGA
>CAISDD010000381.1 GCA_903883985.1 uncultured Pseudomonadota bacterium
AGAGCACCGTTCCCGAGCCCGCGTTGATGGAACTCTACCAAGCATTGAAGATCACCCCAGCCCCAGGAGGCACCAAGAAACTGATCATCTGACCGCCAATTTGCGCAAAACTGGGCACAAAAAACACCAGTACGCAGTAACATTATGATTGTTAAGTGAAAAATATGGCTCTTGTTAAACCCCGGCTAGGTCGACGCCGAAGCGCGTCCGGGTTGTGGCGACGAAGCTCACCCATGCCTCGCCCTTCTCTTCCTGAATCGCCTCCGGTGCGGTCAGCCAGCGCAGCACGGTCTCATCCGGGGAGGGATTGATCAGATCGTCGAGGTAACGCTCGTCTATGGTCAGGTGTTCCAGGGACGGAAGGTTCTGGTTGAGCAACTTGCCCATGGCCGCCTTGAACGCCTGCACCGTTTCCTGATTACCTACCACCTTCAGCCCGAGGCCGCCGCGCTTGCTTTCCAGGAAAGCGCGCGGGGTCCAGTCCTTGCTGTTCTCCTGCCGCCAGAATGTACCGCGATATTGCAACTCGGCAAGCGGCGCCAGGTGCGGGTCATCCTTCAAGCCGCGCAAGTCGGCACGCAACTGGCCGTTGCCCACACCGGGGAGATACAGAATCGGCGTTACGCCCGCGCCAACCTCGCCCGCCTGCCGATCCGCCACCATGCGCAGCCAGACGCCGGGTCCGGTTCGTCCCTCGGGGGAATAGGCCCCCAGGGAGAATAGCTCGGGCAGCGCTGCCTTGATCTGCGGAATCAGGGCTTCCCATTCGCGCTTCTCGTCCGTCCAGAGGATGGCGATGGGGCGGACTCCAACGCCTGGTTGTAGCGTTTCGCCTGTTCACGCAAGCGGTCGGTCAAGGCATGCAACAGCGTTCGGGATTCCTTCATCATCAGGCAATACTCCAGCGCAATATCGAACCATCGATGATCGACCCATTGCTGGCCAACCCGGCACGGGCCGACCTCGGGTAGGTTAACCGCGCGTAGCGGATATACAATGATCCTGTGTGTATCCAGCGCGGAGAAAGATCATCATGCAAGTGGCTAAATGGGGTAACAGTCTTGCGGTCAGGCTGCCGGCGGCGGTGATCGAAGCCCTCGACCTGAAGGCGGGCGACGACATCGAAATTCACGTCGCCGGTGAGCGCGTATTCGACATCGAGCGCAGCGCATCCCCGCGCGAATTGCTGGCGCGCCTGAGGAAATATCGTGGGCGACTGCCCGCCGATTTCAAGTTCGACCGGCTGGAAGCGCATGAACGTGCCTGAACAGTTTTTCGACACCAACGTCTTGCTCTACCTGCTGTCCGGCGATGACGCCAAAGCGGACAAGGTGGAAGAACTGATCAGCCAGGGCGGCCACATTAGCGTCCAGGTGCTCAACGAATTCGCCTCGATCGCAACCCGAAAATTGAAGATGACGCACGCCGAAACGCGGGAAGTCCTCGTGCCAATACGTGCCGTCTGCCATATCCATCCGTTGACTGAAGCCGTGCATGACCTTGGAATGCAACTCGCCGAACGCTATCAACTGTCGATTTACGACGCCATGATCGTGGCAGCGGCACTGACGGCGGGTTGCACGTCGCTTTTCTCGGAAGACATGCAGGATGGCTTCGTCATCCGGCAAACGCTGCGTATCCACAACCCGTTTCATCACGATTTGCCTTCCTGGTAAACCTCCCCTCTCCCATCGGGAGAGGGGCCGGGGGTGAGGGCATTGGCTCGCGCCGCCTGCTTCTCGGCGAGCGATGTATGGTGGTCATTGATGCGCGTGCCTTCGGGTTCGCCATAGGTCGAGCCGAGTGGGTACCAGGGCGCGGAAGCCACATCCTTGCCGCGATCGGCTTCCCATTTGATGCCGATTTTTGCCCTCGGAATCCGTAGTATTTCGGCGGCGACGAAGGGGCGGATGTTCATGCGCACGCCGTCGTTGAGGTCCGGGTCCCAGCCCAGGGGTTGCTGGTGCAAGGGTTTCCAGCGCACGAACAGGTCGTAGGGTTTCTCGCCGGCCAGGATGGCTTCCAGCTTCACCTTCAGCGCCTCGGCCTTGGCGAGCTTCAACAGCGCATCCGCGCCGTTGCCAGACCCACCTGAAGCGACGGCGCGTTTCTGCTGGGTGATCCAGTCGCCCAGGTAGAGGTTGATCAGGGTGTTGAGTTTCTCCCGCGTCAGCAGATGATAGTTCACCAGGGCCGAGAAGCCCTCCTTGTGGCCGTCCCATACGTGCCAGATGAAGGGGCGCTTCTGGAAACGGGCGACGTGCTGCTCGAAGAACTTGTCGCGCAGCCACTGGGCCAGGGGCATGCCGGCACAACCGGCATCCTGGAGCAGTTGCGCCTCCCGCGCCGCCGACCATTCGGGGCCGAAGGCGCGGGCCAGCAGGGCGCGCAGGCGATCCACCGCCGCCGCCTCGCCGCGCACCGCCGGCAGGCAGACGATGCCGTCGTCGTCGCTCAGGTCGTCGAGTTCCTGGCAGCGTTCGATCCAGGTGCGGGCCTCATGGGAGAGCTCCATGCCTTTCTCCCCTCTCCCCCCGGGAGAGTGGCCGGGGGTGAGGGAAGGGCCGGGGGAGAGGGTGCTTTCCGCCGGCCAGCGGTAGCCCAGCAGGCGGGCGACGGCGACTTGCAAACTGTCACTCCCCCCTCTACCTGTGGGATACCGCAGGGTAGGGGCTTTATCAGAGGGGCCGGGGGTGAGGGCACAAGGCCGGGGATGGCCGTGGAATATCCACTGGGTCGGGTCGTCGGAATAGGGTTGCGGCAGATCGTCGGGGTAGCGTTCGGCGGCGACTTGCTGCCAATACACTAGATCAAAAGGAACCTTTACAAGAGTGGTGTTCGTGACGGCAACCTTCTTGTCGATGGCCCTAACAGCCAAGCGGTATTGCTCACTAGTGCAGTAGCTCCACACGGCAGGAAGCAATTCCTCACTGTCGAGAGAGATGACAGCCGCATTTTTTTCAAACAGTCCTCGGGAATATAGACATGCACTTAGGGTGCCTACCTGCGAAATGAGAACCCCAGGTTTTTCGTGAGCCATACCGCCCGCAAGTATTGCCATACCTACTTTCGCACGCTCGTGTAGCACTCCAGCGCCCTGTTGCCAAAACACAATACTTTCCATCCCACTCCAGATTTCACCTGTCCTTGTTGCCGACTGCATGAACTCCCAATCAGGCGCCAGTGCTGCGACTTCCCAGTAATTGCGTATGAACATCAGTGAGTCTTTGGTGCCTAGACCATGGACGCCACCAGCAAGTGATCCAAGTAAAGCGATTCCTGAACTAGCCTCAAGAAGGACGCGATAGTCAGGATTCTTCAATTGATCTGCTTGGCTCACCTCCACTACCGCCCCCCTGGCCAGGATCGCTGCCTTCTCCTCCGGAGTTTTCGGCGCGCTGGCATCGATGCCACGCAGTATCTGGCTTTCCGCCGGCCGGGCGTGGGTCAGGGTAAGCAGGATGGCGTTGACGACTTCGCCGGTGATCGTCTCGAAAGCGCCCGATCCCAGCCGTGCAAGCAGATTCCATGTCTCGTACCGGAGCAGATGCTCGCGCTGCTTCTTGTAGCTGCCAAGAAATAACCAGTTCTGCGGCATCACGAACGACACCGCGCCGCCAGGCGTGCACAGCCTGAGGCTGCGTTCCAGGAACACGTTGGCCAGATCGCCCTTGGCCGTTTTGTAGTGTTCCTCGCAAAAGTCCTTCAGCACCGGGCCGTGCTGGCCGGCGCCCAGGTAGGGGGGGGTGGTGATGACCAGGTGGTAGCGACGGGTGAGGATGCGGGTGGCGAGCTCCATGCCCTGGGCGGCGACGCGGGCCTCGGTCGCGGCGGCGTTGCTCTCCGCCCCGGCGCCCTCACCCGCCGTTCCCTCACCCCAGGCCCCTCTGATGGAACCCCTAACCAATCGACTAGGCGGGCAAAAGACGCCCGCCAAGTCGCTGGTTATCCCGGGGGGAGAGGGGAGGAGGGCTTGGTCCATCAAGGCTTGCAGGTCCGCCCAGTTGGCGGTGATGAGATCGCCGGCCCCCTCACCCCCGGCCCCTCTGATGGAACCCCTAACCAATCGACTAGGCGGGCAAAAGACGCCCGCCAAGTCGCAGGTTATCCCGGGGGGAGAGGGGAGAAAGGCTTGGGGGTCGATCAGGCTGCCGAGTTCCGGCGCCTTCTGGAACAGGGCGTAAAGGGCGGCCATGCCGGCTTCGAGGTGGGTGTCGCCGCCGGCCAACTGGAGCCAGTCGGCTTTCCTGCTGTGGGGGGCGAGGCCGACGCAGGCAATGTTGAGGCGCGGGAGGGGTCGGTAGCCGAGTTGCCGAGGTTGTTCCCTCTCCCCCAGCCCCTCACCCCCGTCCCCTCTCCCGGGGGGAGAGGGGAGAGTATCGGGATAGCGCCAGGCGGCCAGGGCCAGGGCGAAGGCGGCGATCTCGACACAGCGGGCATCGAGTTCCAGGCCATGCAGATTTTCGGCCAGCACGCGGTCCACCGCTTCCCGCGCCGACAGCTCTTCCGTCGCTTGGCGCAGCGGCACCAGGTAGTGGAAGGCCGCGACGAGGAAGTGGCCGGAGCCAGCGCAGGGATCGAGCAGCTTGAAGTCGGCGAGGCGGTCGGGCCAGGCGGGGAAGCCGCCGGCGGCGGGGATAAGCCACTCTCCCTCCGGGAGAGGGGTTGGGGTGAGGGCAGCGTCGTCTTGCAAAGCTTCCCACACCCCCTGCAACACAGCTTCCGTCTCCTGCAATACCTGGTTATTCCAGAAGCGCAGCACGCGGATACCCTGATTCGCCAACCAGACATCGCGTTTGGCATCGCGCGCTTGGCCTTCGGCTTCGTTGTGCTGCCCGCCGTCGAGTTCGATGGCCAGTTTCCTTTCGTGGCAGTAGAAGTCGAGGACGTAGTGGCCGAGAGAGTGTTGGCGGCGGAATTTCGCGTCGGCAAGGCGGCGATTGCGCACCAGCAACCAGATGAGGTTCTCGGCATCGGTCTGGTTGGCGCGAAGTTCACGGGCAAAGGCGATGTGTTCGGGGGGGATGTTATGGCTGGGGTGAAAGTGAGTGCCCTCAGCCTCCCCCCCTCTCTCAGCCCTGCCCTCACCCCCGGCCCCTCTGATGGAACCCCTAACCAATCGACTAGGCGGGCAAAAGACGCCCGCCAAGTCGCTGGTTATCCCGGAGGGAGAGGGGAGTGTACGCAGGTAGGGCATTGCCAGCGGTAGGGGCTTGCCGGGATGGCGGCTGTGCCACCAGGCACCCAGGGTGTTTTCCAGCAGGAAGGACACCATGTAGTGCTCGGTGAAGAGCTGGGTGACGGCTGGCAGCTCATCGGCACCGACCTTGGTACCCGCCTGTTTCATCTGCCGTTGCACTTCGGCCTTCTTCGGCGCCTGCCAGAACTGGTAGCTCCAGCCCAGGCTGTCGTCGGCCTGGAACACGGCGGCGGGCAGGCGCGCGAGCAGGGCTTCCAGGGCTTGCTCGGTTTCCAGCGGCAGTTGCAGGGCCAGAGCCGGGCTGTCCGGGCGGAACACGTTGGGCAACATGGACGAGGCGTAGTGGCCGGCCACTTCCCATTCGCTGCGGGCGGGCGGCTCGAAGCTGGCCGCGTCCGTCTTGCAGTCTTGCAGGCTGACCGGGTAGCCGTCCGGGTGCATGAGCAGGTCGCTTTCGGCCAGGAAGCGGGCGAACAACATACGGTGCCAGTGCTCGTAGGCGATCTCGCTGATCAGGTGGTCGGTGGTTTGCGTGCCCTCACCCCCGGCCACTCTCCCGGAGGGAGAGGGGAGAAAGTTGTCGCCCAGGGCGCGGCCATGGGCGCGCAGGCGTATCCGCAACTTCTTCTGGGCCTCGCTGAAATGAGACGGCACTTCCCGGAGACCGACTGCGAGGGCCTGCAGGGCTTTGCCGGCCCCGGCTTCGGCTTCGGCGCGCGCCTGGGCGATGGTGTTTTCCAGACTGCGGCGGTGTTCGCGGGAGAGGGCGAGGGTCATTGCGGGCGGTTGTGTTAACTGCGGTGTCAACTGCGGGCAAAGGCGAGCAGGAGCGCGTAGTCACGGGCGTCGGCGGCTTGCAGTGCGGCGATGTAGCGCCGGCGGGTGTCGTTGGCGTCCGTGTGGCTGGCGTCGGTAAGGTTCTGGCTGCCCCAGGTGAAACGGGGCCGGCCAAGCCGTTCCGCCAGCAGATCGGCCATCAGGCGGGCATGGCGGCCATTGCCGTTGGGGAAAGGGTGGATGGCGACCAGGCGGTGATGGCAGCGCACGGCGATTTCGTCGGGCGGGAAGCTGGCGTGCTCGATCTGGTAGCGCACGTCGTCGAGCAGCTTGCGCAATTCGACACCGATCTTCAGCCAGTCGACGCCGATGTTTTTGTCGGAGCGGCGAAACTCGCCGGCCCAGCGCCAGGTCTCGCCGAACATCTGCTTGTGCAACCGGCGCAGGAAGGTTTCGTCGAGGAGATCCTTGCGTTGCTGCTTATGCGCCCAGGCGTCGCCTTGCAGGATGTTGAGCTGCTCCCACTCGTTCAACTCGCCCTGGGTGGTGATGTGCCCCGGAATCAGGCTGGCGAGTTCATCGGCATCGAGGGGTGTGGCGCCGGGCGGGTAGTCGAGGTTGACGGCCATACGGCTACTTCTTCTCGCGCCACAACTCGCGCCGGGGGCCTTGCAGCAGGCTGTCGGCCAGGGCGCGGGTCTGGTTGGCGACGGTCTCGTTGGAAGTCGCCTGGGCTTCGAGGGCCATGCTGTGGGCGACGCCGGCCATGCGCTCGCGGGCAAGCTGGTTGGCTCGCGTGGCGAGGGTGTCGGCCAGGGATTGCCGGGGTACCAGGACGTAGCGCAGTTCGCAGTCCAGCGCCTCGGCGGCCCGGCGCAAGGTGGCGAGGCTGATGTTGTCGTCGGCCTCGGAGGTTTCGAGCCGGGTGACGGTGGACGTGACCACGCTCAGTCGCCTGGCAAGCTGGGTGGCGGTCATGCCGAGGGCTTCACGGATGGCCTTGAGCCAGCCCGAGGGCGGACGCGCCGGCAGTTCGGCGGCACGCCAACGTGCCAGGGTGGCGTCGAGTTGGCGCAGCTTGAGTTCGGAGAAGTTCGGTTTCATTGCATCTCGATGCAAGAATACATTCGTGTACTTTGCATTATGAAGCAATAAATATGAATTGTTTGTTGCATTATGGTGCTACACCTGCACCGGCCCTTCGCCGAGTTTCTCCAGCACGGCTTTGCGGACTTCTCCTACCCAGGCATCCAGGTCGGCCTCCGAGCGCAGGATGCGGCGTGGCGTAGTGACCGGCTGGACGCTGGGTTCAAGTTTTTTCGATGCCAGATTGAGCGCGCGCGAAAGCTGACCACGCAGGGCGTCGCGTTTCTCGCCCCAGCGGTGGGGCGAGCAGGCAGTCAGGGAAGCGACCAGCTCGTCCAGGGTGCCAAGCCTGGGGGAGTGCTCGGGCGCCGAAAGCTGGACCTCGCGCAGGATGGCGGCGCGATCCTCGGGAGCAAGCTTGGCCCATTCCGGCGCGGCCTCGATCTCGCCGGTGCAGTGATCGTATTCGCCGCGATAGGCGGCAAAAGTCTGGTTGACGGCGCTGCGCAGAGTGTCTGCGGCGCGATTGACCAGGGGTTCGATCTTGTCCGGGTCATCCAGCAGCAGGCGGCCGTCGCGGATGGCGTCTCGCTCTGCCTCGATGGCGGGCGCTTCGGGCAGGTCTTTCATGTGGCCGAGCAGCGTAACGAGCTGGCGCCACTGTGGTTCGCGCTGGGTAATCTTCGCGGTCTGGGCCTCCAGGGCGACCAGGAGGGCAAACGCGGCCTTCTCTTCCTCGGCCAGGCGCTTGACCAGGTCGCGCCCGGAGAGCGCGGCCAATTCGTCGATCAATGCATGGCGCCGGGGGTCGGGTCGTGGTGGCGCACCGCTCGCACTGGTCATGGCGGCTTTCAACTTGGCGACATAGTCCGGGGCGCGGGCTTCGGCGTCGTCGGGCTTGCATTTCACCAGGCGGGCGATGGCGCGCTTCTCTTCGTTGGAAAGCGGCGCGGTCTCGCGCGAGAAGGTGCTGGAATTGGCATCGCGCCGGCTGTACTTTCCGGCCGGCCAAGCTGCGCCGCTGGCATTGGTGATGCGCAGTTGGCCGACGGCGAAGAGCGCGGCGAGCAGCGCATCAACGGCATCCTGCGACCAGCCGTAGGGTTCTCCCATGAACTCCTCGCGCAGCTTGTTGCCCTTCCAGGCAGTCGAACCGATGCGAAAGAGAACTTCCTGCGCGGCGGGATGGGTGTCGGCGGCTCCGCTATGGCCGATCCGTTCGAGGGCATTGACCAGTCCTTTTTCGGCATCGGCGAAGGCTTTGTCCCAACCGGTGGCATCGGCCATGGAGAATTTCGGAAACAGGCGTACCACGGCATCGCCCGCCGCCTTCTTGATACGCACATCCAGGCTCGTCTCCTCCTCGACGATCTGGCCGCCACCCTGGACGATCCGGGCTTGCTGGAGCGCTTCCCGGATCAGGGTGTCGACACGGACGTTGGCATCGCCTTTCTGCTTCTGCAGGGCATTGCGGGCTTCCTGCCCCTCGGGCGTCTGTGGGTCGCCGAAGTGGCCGATGGTTCGTTCGGCTGCCTCGCGGGTGATAATGGCGCGCACCAGTTCGTCCTTACGTGGCAATGCGACGTGGGCAAAGACGATGGGGGAATTGATCCCGGCCCGCGCAGCATCGGCCAGCACTTCCTTGTCCTGGGTGCCATCGAGGTCGGAACGCAGCCAGATGGGCACGTCGCTCTCGGGTTTGGGCGCGGTGATCGGATCGGTGTGTAGCTTGAGGCGGCGCGCCTCGCGGCTCACGCCCTGGGGAATGGTGAACTTGCGCACCTGTTCGCCGGCCAGTTGCAGCAACTGTTCCCTGATCTTGCTCTCATAGGCGGACGGGTCACTGCGCAGCGCGTTTTCCTCTCCGCGCTGGTAGGCAATCCAGTCGGCGCTTTCCTTGGTTTGCAGGCGGTATTCCTCCAGGCCGCCTGCGGAGACGCGCATCAGCAGGCGGTCTTTGTCCACCAGTTCGTCGAGCACGCCGCGGACTTCGCCGCGCAAGGCAGCGCTGTGGCCGGTGAGATCGTCGACCAGGATGTCGGCGATGTTCTGGGCATCGCTGTGCAGGCCGGTGTCTCCAGCGGAATTGCTGGTGATGCGGGTGAGTAGAAAGACGGCCTTGAGGGTGCGGGCCTTGAGCCTGGCGTGCGCTTCATTGGCGCCGTCCAGGCGGTCGATGGCGTTGGCGGTTTCGGCGCTGATCTGGCTGGACTGGCGCAGGCGCATGCGGATTTCGTCATAGATGAAGTCGCCACCGACGAGGTGGCCGAGCGGCGCGTCTTTGCTCTTGCGCACGGCGTCGAAGGCCAGACGCAACTGTGAGCGCAACTGGATGCCGGTACCAGAGGTATCGGTGGTCGCCAGGACGCGCTCCCACAGGCGCTGGCGGGTTGGCAAGAGGGGGTAGCTGGGGCCGAGCAGCGCCTCGTCTTCACGCCGGTGCGCGAACCGGCTGCCATGCAGGTGGGCGGAAATCTCGCCGAGGCAGCCGTCGGCGCTGAACAGTTCACCGAGCCGCTTGCTGGCGGAGGCTTTCTTCTTGAGGACCGTCTCCCGCAGGACTTCCTCAACGTCGGAGTCTGAAAGTTGGACCTGGACGGTAAAGCGGCCGAGTAGCCTGGATAGCACCGGGGTACCGGTCAGCGCGCTCTGGCCGGTGGCGATGATGAGCACGCGCCCGGTGAAGTTCTTGTTGAGGCTTTCGACCACTTCCTGTACCCGCATGGCGCGTTCCGCGCTGTCGGCGATGTATTGTTGAAGCTCGTCTAGGACTAGCAGGAAGATGGGCATTCCGCCGGCGCCATCCGCTGCCTCATGGAAATACTTGAGGAAGTCATCCTGGCCGATGTCACCCTTTGACGAGAACTGGCTCTCCAGCTTATCTCCCAGCTCGAAGGCATCGCGCGCCAGGTTGGGCTTGGCGGCCAGGATAGCGTCGTGCAGGTAGGAGGAGACATAGAGGTCTTGCAGTTCCCGTTCCAGTACCCGCGTCTTCTGGTGCAGGGCGTCGCGGACCGCCTGCTCGATGCCTTCATTGCGCAACCATAGCAGGGCGCGGGCTTCGTCGTATTTGGTGGGCAGCCCCATCGCCTTGAAGACAATACCGAGCACGGCCTTGCGGATGCTGTCGCCTTCGCCCTGGCTCAGGGTGCCGGAGGCTGCGCGCAACTGGGTCTTGAGCTGGCGAGCGAGGGTATCCAGTTCCTTGAGCGTATCAGCTACCGAGGTCGGCAAGCGGGCGATGTCGCGGGGCGTGCGGCCATCGGCAAACGCTTGGTTGGTCCACAGGGCGCGCGCCATCTTGACCAAGTGCGATTTGCCGCTGCCGAAGAAGCCGGAAACCCATGCGGGAGGTGCCTCATGGCCCTTGCGCAGGGTGTCGACAAAGGATTCGAGAATGCGAGACAAGCCCTCTTCGTAATGCCCCTTGCAGACGAAGGTTTCCAGCTCGAAGCGAAGGGTTTGCAGTTGCTGGTCGTCGAGCGCCTCATCGACCTTGGCGACCCCCTGGTTTTCCAGGGAGAAGGTATCGATGTCCTTGTCGAATACTTCGCGGTTTTTTATTGCAAATCCCATTTTTATTCTCTTAAGTAATGTCGCGTAACTCATTTTGCCTTCATTAAGCTGCCGGCGCAGGCCCTCATCCCCGGCCCTTCCCCCGGAGGGGGAAGGGGGTGGAACCCTC